>JASHXM010000225.1 GCA_030043545.1 Thermoplasmata archaeon
GCCGAGTTCCTGCTGATCTCCGGCGACCTCTTCCACACGCCGGTTCCCGAGCCCGGCGAGGCCGCCCCGGTCGCCGCCGCGCTGAAGCGACTCGTCGACGCCGGCCGACGCGTCTACGTCATCTACGGCTCCCACGACTACGTCGCGCACCGGACGAGCTGGCTCGACGTGCTCGCGGCGGCGGGGGTGTTCGCGAAAGTCGCCCCCGAGGCGGTACGGGCCGACGGAGCGCCCTGGACGCTCCCGTACCTGGTCGATGCCCCCACGGGCGCTCGCATCGCGGGAATCTCGGGCCGGTCCCACGGCCTCGACCGCGACTACTTCCGCGCGGTCGATGCGACCGACTTCACCGCCGGTCCCGGATTCAAGGTCTTCCAGTTCCACGCCGCCGTGGAGGAGTACCTCGCCGACTCGCTGCGCGGGAAGGTGAAGGGGATCCAACGCGCCGATCTGCCGGCGGGGTGCGACTACTACGCGGGCGGGCATATCCACGCCACCTACGAGGGCGAGGGGCCGACCGGCGGTCTGCTCGTCAACCCCGGCGCGGTGTTCGGGACGAGCCGCCCGGATCTCGAGCTCGCCGCCGAAGGCCGGACCCACCGCGGGGTCGTCATCGTCACCGTGACCGACGGGGTGCCGGTGCGCGAGTTCGTCGACACGACCCCGCCCGACGTGGTCCAGCTGGTCGACGTCGACGTCACCGGACGGTCCGTCGAAACTGCCCGGGCCGAGGTCGAGCGTCGGGTGGCCGCGGCGAGTGGCCCCGCGGCGGTCGTCTTCCCGCGGGTGCACGGCACGCTCGTCGACGGCTCGCTCGCCGACCTCGCGCTCGGGGAGGTCGCGCGATCGGCCGCCCGGACCGGCGGGAGCGTCACCTGGGACCTGCGCGATCTGGCGTCGGCCGACGCCGATGCGCCGGCCGCGGTGCTCGAGGCGGATGTCGAGAGCTCGGAGATCGCCGCCCTGCTCGCCGAGACCGCGGCGACCGCGCCGTGGCTGGACGGGCCGGCCGGCGAGCGGGTCGTCCGGGAGCTGCTTCGGGAGCTCGGGGTGCCGAAGTCCGAGGGGGAGTCGCGGATCGACTACGCGTCGGCGCGACTCACCGCGGCCCGACGGATCCTCTCGGTCCGGGAGACCGGCGGCGCGTAGTCCCGGAGCGAAGATGCAGCTGCGCCGGGTCGAGCTTCGCAACATCCGCAGCTACGACTCGGCGGCGCTCGAGTTCGCCCCCGGCACGACGCTGATCGTCGGGGACGTCGGCGCCGGCAAGACGAGCCTCCTCTACGCGATCGAGATGGCGCTGTTCGGCGCCGCCGAGGTCGACGCCGCCTACCTCGTCCGGCACGGCTCGGCCCGGGCCGAGGTCTCCGTCCAGCTCGAGGCCGAGGGCCACCGCTTCGACCTGGTGCGCCGCTTCCGCCGGATCCGCCGCAAGGGCCGGGAGACGTTCGAGGCGGAGAGCCTCACGTTCCGCGAGGACGACCGCGCGGCCTCGTACTCGGCGACGGAGGTCCGCCAGCGGGTGATCGACCTGCTCGGTTTCCCGGACAACCCGAATCCGCAGGCCCACTCGGACCTCTGGCGATGGGCGATCTACGTGCCGCAGGAGCAGATGCGGGCGATCCTCACCGCCCGCCCGCAGGAGCGGCTCGAAACGGTCCGCAAGGCGCTCGGGGTGGAGCGGTACCGGCTCGCCGCCGAGAACGCCCAGGAGCTCGACGCCGACCTCCGGGCGATCGCCCGCCACCGCCGCGACGAGGCCGCCCGCCTCGGTCACTTCGACGCCGAGCTCGAGCGGGCGACCGCCGCCGCCGCGGAGCGGGAGCTCGAGCACGCGACGTTCGACCGGTCGATCGGGCCGTTGGAGACGGACGTCGAGACGCACCGGCAGCGGCTGTCGGCGGAGGAGGCGGAGCTCCGTCGCCTCGAAGCCGATCGGCGTGAGGCGGAGAGCCTCCGGCGCGAACAGGAGACCGATGCGGCCGCGCTCGACTCGGCGCGCGCCGAGCAGGTCGCGCGAGCTCGGGAGATCGAACGGCGCCGTTCGGACGCCCTCGCGCTCCGGGACGCCGCCGACCGCGTACCGGCCCTCGAGCGCGCGCGGCAGGACGCGGAGGCCGCGGCGAGCCGGGCCCGCGCCCGACGCGATCAGGACGAGGACGGAGTGCGCGCGCTCGCCGCGGCCCGGTCGCAGTGCGCGGCCGCGGAGCGGCATCGGCAGGAGATCGAGGGGCAGCTCCATCGAGCGGAGGAGGCGACCGCCGCCGCCCGAGCCTCGCACGACCGCGCCGTGCGGGAGGGGCCGGTCCACGAGCCGGCCGCACCCACTCCCCGCACCCTGCCCGAGATCGCGAGCGCGATCACGGCCGCACGCCTCGAAGAACAGGAGCAGGTCGGCCGGGCCGCCCGAGCGCGCGCGGCGGTCGCGGAGATCGACGAGCTGCTCGGCGGAGGGGTCTGCCCGCGCTGCGGGCAGACGGTCGACGCCGACCGCTTCGGTCCCCACCGCGTCGAAGCGGCCGACGAGCTCGCGTCGGCCGACGCCGCGCGCCAGGCGATGGCCGGTCGCGTGGCGCACCTCGAGGACGAACGAGGCGCCCGGGAGCGGTTCGAGCGGGCGCACGAACGCTGGATCGAGAGCGACCGCCGACGGACCGAGCTCGCCGACGCCGCGGCGAGAGCCGAGACGGAGGCGGCCTCGCTGACAGCCTCGGTGGCCGATTCGAAACGCGCGGAGCAGTCCGCCCGAACTGCGGTGGAGTCGCTCCGGTCGGTCGAGGCGGCCGCCGCCGAGCACCGGAGCGAGGCGGAGGCCGCGGAGCAAGAGCTCCGACGCGCGGAGGAGGCCCTCCGGGCCGGCAGCGTCGCGGCCGAGAAGGCCCGCGGACTGCGCGAGTCGGCCGAGGCGTTGGCCGCAGAGGCGGAGCGCGCGGGTCGGACGACGGCGACGCTCGAGCACCGGATCACGGCCCGCGCCGGGCGGCTCGAAGTGCTTCGCCGGGCGACGGCCGACGGAACGACCGTGGCCTCCCGAGCGCAGACGGCCCGCGCGGCGCTCACCGCGGCGGAGCGGGCGCTCTCGGACGCCCGGTCGTCGTTGGCGGGCACCGCCGCCCGTCTCGAGCACGAGCGGCGGCTCGTCGAGATCGCCTCGCGAGGCCGATCGGAGCGCCTCGCGCTCGAGACGGAAGCCGCCGGGATCGACGCGAAGGCCGCCTGGGTGAAGGGCCCGCTGCGCCTCCACCTGCTCGCGATGGAGCGGGAGCTCCTCGCGCACGCTCAGGCCGCGTTCGACCGAGCGTTCGGTCGGTACTTCGCCTCGCTCGTCGACGATCCGAGCCTGCTCGCCCGCGTCGACGCGGGGTTCACGCCGGAGGTGCTGATCGACGGAGCCCCGACGCCGGCCGAGGCGCTCAGCGGCGGCGAGCGGACCGCGCTGGCCCTGGCGTTCCGGCTCGCGCTGTCGGGCGTCGTCCGCGCGCTCGGGGGCGTTCGGCTGGAGACCCTCCTGCTCGACGAGCCGACCGACGGGTTCTCGTCCGAGCAGGTGACCCGAATGGGAGAGTTGTTCGGCGAACTCGCGCTCCCCCAGGTGATCGTCGTCTCCCACGAGTCGGGGCTCGCCGGCATCGCCGACCGGACGGTCCGCGTCCGGAAGGTCGACGGGCGGGCGACGCTCGAGGGAGACGGGGTCGGGACGCCCGCCGAGGGGCCGCTCGAAGCGGCCGCCGGGGGATCGGTCCGGCGACGGACCGCGGCCCGCGACGACGACGCCGTCAGCTGAGCGCCGCGTCGAACGTCGCCCGGTCCCACGGGGGGCGCGCCGCGAGCTCCAGGTTCTCGGAGAGGTGGTGCGGGTCCTTCTGCCCGACGAGGGCGCACAGCGTGCCGGGGGCGGAGCGGGCGAACTGGAGCGCGCTCTGCGCGCGCGAGAGCCCGGTGCGGCTCCGTCCGGCGCGGGCGAGCTGTCCCTGCATCAGCGGCACACTGGTGAAGCAGGCGACCCCGAGCTTCGC
>JASHXM010000226.1 GCA_030043545.1 Thermoplasmata archaeon
CCCCGCCCCGACGAGATCGGCTGGCCCGGTCTCCTGCACGGCGGACTCCACTACTTCCTGCTGCACGAAGCGTCGTACTGGGCCGCCCTGACGCTCGGCGGTCGGGTCCACCGGTTCGGCGGCCGGGCGGTCTTTGAGCAGACCCGGCTGCCGCGCGTCGGACGGGAGTGCACGGTCGTGGCGCGCGTCGTCGCCGGTCCGGGACGGGCGTTGCGGATCCGGGCTACGACGACGAACGATCGGGGGGCGCCGTGCGGGACGCTCGACGCCGACTGGGTCCCGGCCCGGCGCGCCGAGGTCGTGGCCGCCGGGCTGGCGCTTCCCGACTACCTGCTCGCCGAGATGGACCCGTAGCCCGGGGGCGCGGCCCCCGCCCGGGCGACGCGGAGAGTGTCCGCCGCACTAGAACGTGGCTCCTACCGAACGGGGCGACCGCACGGAACCGCTCTCGGGCAAACATCCCGTACGTCCCGAACCAGTCCGCGACGGCCCCGCGCCGGGTGACCGGGTACGCCTCGACGATCCCCCCTCCGTGCGCCCGGATCGCCTCCAACGCCGCCCGGAGGGCGAGGCGGGCGACCCCCCGGCGTCGTTCCGGACGGTCGACGAAGAAGCAGGTGATCCGCCAGCGCGTCGGGGCGACGAGGGTACCGGCGAGCGCCCGGTACTTGCGGCCATGCTCCAGGCGCGGGAGATCCTCCCGCGGCCCGAACTGGCACCAGCCGACCGGGCGTTCGTCCCGGTAGACGAGGATGCCGTGCGCGTGCCCCCGCTCGAGGAGGCGGCGGTGGTCCCGCCGGTTCGCCGCCGGTCGGGCGGGGTCGCCGAGCGGCCCGGTCGGGCCGACGCGGTGGTAGAACATGCACCAGCAGCCGGCTTGGACGCCGCCGTACCGGCGGAACAGGCGGTCGAAGTCGTTCCACCGGCCCGGCGCGAGTTCGCGGGTCGTGTAGGTCGGCCGCTCCATCGCTGGCCGAGGCGAGACGCCCCCGCGGCCTTGACGGTTGGGGGCGGGTCCGGGCCGCACGGGTATTACGATTTCAGAAACGAGCATAACGCTTAATCCCGGGCGCCCTCCGTCCGAGCATGGCGACGTCGCCCCCGGCGGACTCGCCGGCGGTGAACCGGCGGGAACGGGTCGTGATGGCGTCGATCTACGCGGCGATCGTCGCAACGACCGTCGGGGGCTTCGCGTTCGCGTTCCGGTTCCTGCCGGCCTCGTCCGGCGGTACCGTCCCGGGGACCCTCCTGTTCTCCGGTCTGGGGCTCACCGCGTACGTCCTGGGGTTGCGCCACGGCTTCGACGCCGACCACATCGCGGCGATCGACAACACGACCCGCAAGCTGCTCTCGGAGGGGAAGCGTCCGCTCACGGTCGGGACCTGGTTCTCGCTGGGGCACTCGACGATCGTGGGGGCCCTCGTGATCGCGCTGGTCGTGGCGACCGAGTTCATCGAGCGGCACGTCACCGCGTTCGCCTCCGTCGGTGCGCTCGTCGGAACGTTGATCTCCGGGGCGTTCCTGATCGTGCTCGGCCTGATCAACCTCGTCATCGTCAGCGAGGTCTACGGGATCTTCCGCGGACTCCGCGCGGGGACCCTCGACGAGCGGCGCCTCAACGAGCAGCTGGAACGACGGGGGTTCCTCTATCGGTACTTCGGGCGGCTCTTCCGCGTGATCGAGACGCCGCGGCAGATCTATCCGGTCGGGGTCCTGTTCGGGCTCGGCTTCGACACGGCGACCGAGGTGACGCTGATCGCGATCAGCGTCTCGGTCGGCGTGTCGGGGGCCGTGCCGATCTGGGCGGTGCTCGTCCTCCCGCTGCTGTTCACCTGCGGGATGGTCCTCTCGGACACGACCGACGGGTTCGCGATGCGGTTCGCGTACGGGTGGGCGTTCCTGCGCCCGATCCGGAAGGTGTACTACAACCTCACGCTGACCGTGATCAGCGTGCTCGTCGCATTCGTGATCGGCGGGATCGAGCTGCTCCAGATCGTCGCCTCCGAGCTCGGGCTCTCCGCCGGCCCGTGGGGGTGGCTGCTCGGGCTTGACTTCGAGACGTTGGGGTTCGCGATCGCCGTCCTGTTCGTCGTCACGTGGGGCATCGCGATGGCGATCTACCGGATCCGCGGGTACGAGCGGACTCCGGGCGCGGAACCGCCCCCGAGCGCCTCGGCGTGACCGGGGGCCGTCGCCGGGGCCTCCCGGTGGACCGCCTCGAGGGCTCGGGTCAGCTGGACCCCCGGGGGCGTCCTTCGCCGCCGGCCGGGGTCGGCGTGCGCAGGGTGGCGAGGAACAGCGCCGCCGCGAACGCGCCCAGGCCTACGCTGAACGCGGCCGCTGCCGCGCCGAGCCCGACGCGGTCGGCGGCGAGTCCGATGCCGATCGTCGGGACCGCGAGGGCGAGATATCCGACGACGAAGAACGCGGAGAGGATCTCTCCCCGGACGGCCCCGGGCGCCGTGCGATCGATCAGCGTCACGCTCCCCATGTAGGCGAACCCGACTCCCGTGCCGAGGAGTACGGCGCCCGCGAGGAGGCCGGGGAGGGAGGCGAGGTCGATGGCGACGACGTCGATCGCCGTGCCCGCGAGCAGCATCGGCAGCCCGACGAGCAGCGCGCGCCGATCACGGACCTGGCCGAGCGCGAGTTGCACGAGTGCCGCCGCTCCGAACAGGGCGGCGACGACCGCCGCCGACTCGGCGCGGTTGCCGACGCCGAGGTCGGTCCGGACGAACGTCGGGGCGAGCGCCGCGAACAGCCCGTAGACCGAGTAGCATCCGGCGAGCGCACCGGCCGCCACCCAGAACGGGAGCCGGACCGCGTCGGGGACGAACAGTCGCTGGACCCGGACCCGGGGGCGGGGCGTGCGGGGGGGCACCGTCTCCGGGGTCGCCGCAACCGCCGCCATACCGATCGCGCTCGCGCCGATGAGCACGAGGAAGACGAGCACCGTCGGCGAGGCGGTGTACTGCGCCAGGAGTCCGGCGAGGAGGATCCCGCTCGCCACGCCGCCGAAGTTGGCGGCGACCGAGACGCGGGCGACGTGATGCTGGTCCCCGTGAGGTTCGAGCCCGGTCATCGAAGCGGTCGCCGTGCTCGTGGTCGCGCCCACCCCCAACCCGGAGATCGCCCGGGCCAGCGCGAGGGGGAGGACTCCCGAGGCGAAGATCCACGCCACGGCGCTCGCCGCGGTGAGCCCGAGCCCGAGGTAGAGGACCGGCTTCCGCCCGACCAGGTCGGAGAGGGGAGCGACCAGGAGCATAGTGACGAGGACGCCGACCGTGTACGCCCCGAACACGCCGGCCAGGACCGCCGTCGTGAGGTGGTACCGGGCCGCATAGATCGGGTAGAGCGGGGTCGGGATCCCGGCCCCGAACGCGGTCACGGAGAGCGCGAACGCGATCCGGCGGAACGGCCATCGGGTCGGCGGCCCGGGCGCAGCGGGGTCCCGACTCACGGCTCGAACCGGGACGGGGGAGGGGGGCGGCACGTCGTCCGCCCGGGGGGCTCGCTCACGTCCACAGATGGTGGCCTCCCGGGTCGAGCCCCGGCTCGGCGGTCGGCTCCGAGCCCCCGGTCCCTACTCAACCTTGTCGGTCACGGTCCGACGGCTGGGCGCGCGCGACCCGGGCCGGTGTGCGGGACCGGCGCACGGGGCCGATGGACTTATATCAGAATGGAAAAGTTCCACTCCCGAATCATTCGCATGGATCGCCCGAGTTCCTCCAAAGCCGACTCGCCGCCCGACCTCGAGCTCGCCGAGACGGTCGCACGGTTGACCCGAGGGTGGATGCGGTGGGGTCGGGAGGCCGGCCGCGCCGCCGGGCTCTCGCTGCCGCAGCAGTTCCTGCTGGGGGGGCTGTGCGAGTCCGGCCCGATCCCGGTCTCCCAGTGGGTCGAGGCGATCGGGGCGTCCCCGTCCGCGACCACCGCGCTGTTGAACGGGCTCGAGGAGCACGGGCTCGTTCGACGCGAGCGGGCCCGGGCGGACCGGCGCCAGGTGCTGATCTCGCTGACGCCGAAGGGGCGTCGACTCGCCGAGCGGATCCGCGCCGGGCTCCGGGACCGATGGTCCGCGGCCTGCGCGGAGCTGCCGGGACCCGACCTGTCGGAGGCGGCCCGCACGCTCGGGCGGATCGCGAACCGGATGGGGTCGGACGGAGGGCACGCGCCGCGGCGTTCCGGGCGGGCCGCGACCCGGGGGTCGGCGTCGAGATGACCGATTCGCCGCTGACGACGAGCCCTCCGTCGTCGGACCCGCCCGCGAAGACGATGGAGACGTTCGACCGGGGGTACGCGACCCGCGTGATGCTGCTCCTCGCCGGCATCGTCGTCGCGGTGCTGTACGTCGAGGGGATGCTCACGCCGTCGCTCCCGACGATCCAGAACGACTTCCACGTCGACACGGCCCAGGTGACGCTGATCATCTCCTCGTACGCCGCCGCCGGCGTCGCGCTGTCGCCGGTCGTCGGGAAGCTTGGGGACATCTACGGCAAGCGCAAGGTCCTCGTCCTCGTCATGCTCGCGTACGCGGGCGCGGTCTCGGTCACGGGGTTCTCGCCGACGTTCGCCTTCATGGTCGGGGCCCGGACGGTCCAGGGCGTCGGCCTTACGATCCTCCCGCTCGGGATGTCGCTCGTTCGCGAGGAGTTCCCCCGGGAGATGGTCCCGAAGGCGCAAGGGCTGCTGAGCGCGATGTTCGGCGTCGGGTTCGTCGTGAGCCTCCCCGTCGGGTCGTACGTCTCGCAGACGTACGGCTGGCGCGCGACGTACCACACCGCGATCCCGTTCGTCGTCCTCCTCGCGATCCTGGTCTTCCTCTACGTGCGCGAGTCGTCGTACCGCCGGCCGAACACGAAGGTCGATTACGTCGGCGCCGCGCTCCTCGGGGGTTCGCTGGCCGGCGTCGTGACCGCGCTCGCCCAGGGCGAGGCGTGGGGCTGGACGTCGCTCCGAACGCTGGCGTTCCTGGGGGCCGGGGTCGCCCTCATCGTGCCGTTCGCCCTCTACGAGCGGCGCTGGAAGCGGCGGGGCCACGAGCCGATCGTCGATTCGAAGCTGCTCTCCGAACGGAACGTCGCGGTGACGAACGCCGTCCTGACGGTCGCCGGCCTCGGGATGTATCTCGCGCTGTTCTCCCTGATCTACCAGTTCGAGTATCCGATCGCCTCGGGCGGCTACAACAGTGCGTTCCCGACGTACCACATCTTCGACGCCGGGCTCGACATCATCCCGCTCGCCGTGTCGATGATCGCGGTCGCCGGCGTCGCGAGCTTCGCCGTCTCCCGCACCGGCGTGAAGCCGCTCGCGCTGGCGGGCACAGGGCTCACGGCGCTCGGCTTCTACCTCGTCTCGATCGCGACGACGCTCACCCAGGCGCTCGTCTACGAGTTCGTCGTCGGCGCCGGGATCGCCCTGCTGAACGCCTCGGTGATCAACCTGCTGATCCTCACCGTCGATCCGCGGGATATGGGTCAGGCGACCGCGATGAACAACGTCTTCCGGAACGTCGGCGGGAGCGTCGGCGCCCCGATCGCCGGCTCGCTCCTGGCGACGTACCTGCTCACGTCCGGGCCGTACGCGGGCGCCCCGTCCCACCTGGCGTTCGCCTACGCCTTCTGGATCGCGGCGGCCGTGACGGTCGCGGGCGGGGTGGCGATCCTCCTCGGGCACGAAGTGCTCGGTCCGTCCCGGCATCCGCGGTTCGCGGACCGCCCGGTTCCCGGGCGCGCCGGGAGCGCGCCGCGCGGGAGCGCGCCGAGGCCCGACGCGGCCCCGGCGGAATCGCACGGGGTCGGTCCGGCGGCGCTCCCCTAACCTCCGGCGTACGGCCTAGAACGGTCCCGGTCCCGGGCCGCGGGACGCCGATTTATCGCTCGGTCGCGTGGGCGGCGTGCGATGCGGATCGCGGTGGTCGGCGGAGGGATCACCGGGCTGTTCGCCGCCTACTACCTGCGCCGCGAGGGCGCCGACGTCACGCTGTTCGAGCCCGAGCCGCTCGGGGCCCGATCCGCGCACGCCGCCGGCATCCTGGAGCCTCTGACCGCGTATCGGACGAACACCGTCGACTTCCTCCGCCGGGTCTGGCACTTCTGGTGGCGAGGGACGTGCGCGATCCGGAGCGTCGACGCTCGGTGGCTCGTCGAAAGCGCTCGGCAACTCGAGCGGCCGGCGTGGCCTGGAGCGGCCGAGACCCTCCGGGCGATGGGCCGGTTCTCGATCGCCGAGTACGCGCGAATGGCCCAGGAGGCCGACGACTTCGGCTACGCGACCCGGGGGCTGATCGAACGGTTCGACGACCCGGTGCATTTCGCGGCGGAGCGGGCGACAGCCCTCGACAACCGCGCGGTCGCTCCGGTCGAGGTCCGCGCGGCGCCGGGTGGCGCCGGCGAGCTGTTCTTCCCGGAGGTCGGTTGGGTCCACACCGAGCGGTTCGTCGAACGGATCGCGCGCGAGCTCGCCGGCGTGTCGGTGGTGCGTCACCGGGCCCATGCGGTGGCGACGGACGGGAGCGTCACCGCAGCGATCGGCGGTGGCCGGTTCGACGGGGTCGCGGTCTGCACCGGCGTCACGTCGCGGAGCCTCGGCGTCCCGCTCACCGGGGTCCGGGGCTTCGGCTGGCACGTGCGGGTCGACCGCCCCCCCGACGTCGCGACGATCGATGTCGACCGGGGGTTGGCTGTCGTCCCGTTCGCGGACGAGGTCAAGGTGACCGGGGGGTGGGTGTTCGACCTCGGAGCGGACCGGCGGCCGGCGGCGCGGATCCTCGAGGCGCTCCGCGGGATGGTCGAGATCCGCGAGGTGCTCGGGTTCGACGACGGGTCGCGGCCGTGCACCCCGGACGGCCTGCCGACCGTCGGGCGCCGAGAGCGGCTCGTCGTCGCGAACGGCGGATTTCGGCTCGGCTGGAGCTTCGCCCCGGCGTTGGGGCAGGCGGCCGCGCGCCTCGCCCTCGGGCAGGGAGAGACCGTCCCGTTCCTCGCCCGGTTCTGCGGTGGCCTCCACTCCGGCCGGCTCGGGTAGGCGCCCCGACCGGAGAGCCGTCGACCTCCGAAGGCCGGCCACCGCGCAGGTCATCAGGTACGGCGACCCGGGGGATCGGGATGCCGGAGATCCGGATCGTCGATTCGCACACGGAAGGCGAGCCGACCCGCACGATCGTCGCGGGGGCGCCCCCCCTCGGAGTCGGCCCGCTCGCCGAACGGCGGGAGCGGTTCCGTCGAGAGTACGACTGGCTTCGGACCGCCGTCGTCACCGAACCGCGCGCGTCGGAAGCGGCCGTCGGCGCCCTCCTGGTCCCTGCGGTCGACCGGTCGGCGAGGACCGGGGTGATTTTCTTCAACAACGCGGGGTATCTCGGGATGTGCGGGCACGGCACGATCGGCGTCGTCGCCTCGCTGGCGTATCTCGGGACCATCTCGCCCGGCCGGCTGACGGTAGAGACGCCCGTCGGGGCGGTCGACTGCGAGCTTCGGGGCGACGGGGCGGTGTCGTTCCGGAACGTGGAGAGCCGCTGTGCCCGACGGGGCGTGTCGGTCGAGGTCCCGGGGTTCGGCCGGGCGACCGGCGACGTGGCCTGGGGCGGCAACTGGTTCTTCCTGATCGACGACCCCCCCGTCGCGGTCGAACGCCGGAACCTGTCAGCCTGTCTCGCCTACGCCCGAGCGGTCCGAGCGGCGATCGACGCGGCCGGCGTCGTCGGCGACGATGGGGGGCAGGTCGATCACGTGGAGCTCTCCGTCCCCACGTCCACCTCCGCGGACTCGCGGAACTTCGTGTTGTGCCCGGGAGGGATGTACGACCGGTCGCCCTGCGGCACCGGGACGAGCGCCCGTCTCGCGGTCCTCGCCGCCCGGGGGGCGCTGCGACCGGGCCAGCGCTGGCGACAGGAAGGGATCCTCGGCGGCGTCTTCGAGGCGACCGCGGAACCGACGGAACGCGGGGTGATTCCGACGATCTCGGGACGAGCGTTCGTCACCGCCGTCGGTGAGCTCGTCGTAGACGATCGGGACCCGTTCCGATTCGGCATCCCGCCCCCATAGACCTCGGGGGAGGGCGAGCCGGTCCGAGGGTTGAAGCGGGGCGCGGGGGTGCCCCCCGACACGGGAGAGGCGTCGCTATGGGTCGGATCAGCTGGACCGGGGTGATCCCTGCGGTCACGACGCCGTTCGATCCGGAAGGGGGCCTCGACCTCCCGGCGTTTGACGCCCACTGCCGGTGGATGATCGACTCGGGATGCGCGGGCGTCGTCGTCGGCGGTTCGCTGGGAGAGGGCGCTTCGCTCGACGCACCGGAGAGGACGGCCCTGCTCCGCACCGCCGAGCACGCCCTCGCGCGGCGAGCCCCGGTCATCGCCGCGGTCGGGGCGATCCGCACCTCCGACGCGGTCGACCTCGCGCGCGCCGCAGCATCCGACGGAGCGGCAGGACTGCTCCTGCTCCCGCCGTACGTCTACCGGGGCGACCCCCGAGAGATCCGGGAGCATTTCGGCCGGCTCCTCCGCGGGACCGACCTCCCGTGCATGCTGTACAACAACCCCGGGGCGTACGGCACGGACGTCCTCCCCGACCGGCTGCTCGAGCTCGCGACCGAACACCCGACGCTGGAGGCGGTCAAGGAGTCCGGTCCGGACGTGCGCCGCATCGCGGCGGTCCGGGCGCTGCTCGGGGAGCGGCTCGCGGTCTCGGTGGGGACCGACGATCAGCTGATCGAGGGCGTGGCGGGCGGAGCGACGGGCTGGATCGCCGGGGTCGCGAACGCCTTCCCGGCGGAGTCGGTGGAGCTCTGGCGGCGCGCGAACACCGGCCCCCGCGACGCCGCCCTCGCCTGGTATCGGTGGTTCCTTCCGCTCCTCCGGATGGACGCTTCGCCGAAGCTCGTCCAGCTGATCAAGCTCCAACAGACGGAAGTGGGACGCGGCACGCCCCGGGTCCGGCCGCCGCGCCTCGAGCTCGCCGACGAGGAGCGCGCGCTCGCG
>JASHXM010000227.1 GCA_030043545.1 Thermoplasmata archaeon
CGGTACCTCGGCGAGAAGGTGCCGTACGTCGAGGGGCCGCTCAAGGTCACCGGCCGGGCCGAGTACACCGACGACATCCAGCGGCCGGGCCAGCTCGTCGGCCGGCTCCTCCGCAGCCCGTGGTCCCACGCCCGCCTCCGGTCGATCGACGTCACCGCGGCCCGGGCGATCCCGGGGGTGTTCGCCGTCCTGACGGGAGAGAAGTACCCGACGCCGTTCGGCGTGCTCCCGATCACGCACGACGAGACCGCCATCGCGGTCGGGAAGACCCGGTACATCGGCGACATCGTGGCGGCGGTCGCCGCCCAGGACGAGCGGACGGCGGAAGCGGCGCTCGACGCGATCCGGATCGACGTGGAGCCGCTGCCCGACTACGCCGATCCCGAGAGCGGGCTCGCGCGCGTCGGGGAGCCGATCCACAGTCGAGGCCTCGCCGGATCGAACGTCCAGAAGGAGGTCGTGCAGCATTTCGGCGACGTCGACGCCGCGTTCGCGCACGCCGCCCACTCGGTCCGGGTCCGGGGGACGTTCGCAGGAGTCACCCACGCCTTCACCGAGCCGCTCGCGACGATCGCCGAGGCGACCCCCGACGGACGGCTCACCGTCTGGAGCGCGACCCAGGTGCCGCACTACCTCCACCGCGCGCTCGCGGAGGTGCTCGGGCTGCCGATGCACCGGATCCGGGTGATCAAGCCGGAGGTCGGGGGGGGCTTCGGCGGCAAGTCCGACCCGCTCCCGCACGAGATCGCCTGCGCGGCGCTCGCGCTCGAGACCGGCCGACCGGTCAAGATGCTCCTCGACCGCGAGGACGTCTTCTACACGAACCACGGGCGCCACCCGACGCGCAACGACGTCCGGATCGCGACCGACGGCGACGGGCGGATCGTCGCCTACGACATCGACGCCGTGATCGACGGCGGCGCCTGGAGCTCGTTCGGCACCGTCACGACGTACTACAACGGGGTCCTGGCGATGGGGCCGTACCGGGTCCCGAACTTCCGCTACCGCGGTCGCCGGGTCTACACGACCAAGCCGCCCTCCGGGGCGATGCGGGCCCACGGCGGGACGAACATCCGCTACTCGGTCGAGGTCGCGCTCGACCGGCTCGCGGAGGAGCTCCACGTCGATCCGTTCGACCTGCGCGAGCGCAACGCGCTCCCGCCCAACTCGACGACGGTGAACGAGTTTCAGATCACGTCGACGTCGTTCGTGAAGTGCCTCGCCGCGGCCCGCTCGAAGAGCGGCTGGGACGCGAAGTTCCGCCGGCTGCCGTACGGTCGCGGCGTCGGGCTCGGCTGCGGCTTCTACATCTCGGGGTCGAACAGCCCGATCCACTTCACGCCGAAGATGCCCCAGTCGACGGTCCACCTGAAGGTCGACATGGACGGCGGGATCGCCGTCCACTCGATGCAGGCGGACATCGGCCAGGGGTCGAACACCCTCCTCGCCATGATCGTCGCCGAGGTGCTCGGCGTCGACCTCGATCGCGTGCACGTCCAGCGGGTCGACTCCGACGTGAGCCCGATCGACCTGGGGTCGTACTCGAGCCGCGTGACGTTCATGATGGGCAACGCGGCGCGCGCCGCCGCAGAGGAGCTCCGCGGGAAGATCGTCGACGGGGCCGCCGCGCTCCTCGGGCGACCGGCGGCGTCGCTCGAGGTCGGGCACGAGCGGATCCAGGCGCGCGACGATCCCGCGATCGGCGTGTCGTTCGTCGAGGCGCTCCACCGCGCGATGGAAGGCCCGGGGGCGCTCACGGCGACCGGCTCGTACCAGACGCGGCCGGTCGGCGGCTCGTTCAAGGGGGCCCGGGCGGGCACCGCGCCGGCGTACTCGTTCGCCGCCTACGTCGCCGAGGTGACGGTCGACGTCGAGACCGGCGTCTACGCCGTCGACAAGATCTGGGCGGCGTTCGACTGCGGTCGGGTGCTGAACCGGCTGGCCGTCGAAGGCCAGATCGAGGGGTCGATCCACATGGGCCTGGGTCAGGTGATGGGCGAGTCGATGAACTACCGGTCCTCGCGGCTGCTCAACCCGTCGCTCCTCGAGTACAAGATCCCCGCGCCGCACCAGATGCCCGAGGTGGAGATCCTCCTCGTCGGCGACGACGATCCCGAAGGGCCGTTCGGGGCGAAGGAAGCCGGCGAGGGGCCGCTGATCGCCACGCTCCCCGCGGTCGGGAATGCGCTCTACGACGCGACCGGTTGCCGGTTCACCGAGCTCCCGATCACGCCCGACCGGGTGCTCCGGGCGCTCGACCGGCGGTCGCAGGAACGGCGCCCGTGGAAGGGGGCGTAGCGGTGCACCTGGACCCGTTCGAACTGCACCGGCCGACGACCGTCGAGGAGACGGTCCGGCTCGCCGGCGAGCTCGCCGGCCGGTTCGACTACCTCGCCGGCGGGACCGACCTGCTCCCGAACTACAAGATGCACCTCAACCTCCGCCCGCACCTGATCGCCCTCGACCGGGTCGCGGAGCTCTCGGCGCGCACCGATGAGACGTGGGGCGCGATGGTCCGGCTCGCGGACCTGGAGCGGGACCCGCTCGTCCGGGGCCGCTGGCCGGCGGTCGCCGACGCCGTCGCCGAGGTCGCGACGCCACTCGTCCGCGCGAGCGGGACGATCGGGGGCAACCTGCTCGTCGAGACCCGGTGCTTCTTCTTCAACCAGAGCGAGTTCTGGCGGGCGAGCCTCGGCTACTGCCTCAAGGCCGACGGCGACCGCTGCCACGTCGTCCCGCAGACGAGCCGCTGCTACGCGACGTTCTCGGGCGACCTCGCCCCGGCGCTGATGGTCGCCGGGGCGGAGGTCGAGATCGCCGGCCCCTCGGGGCGGCGCCGACTGCCCCTCGACCGACTGTACGACGTGGCGGGCGACGGGATCCACCGCGTGACGATCGCCCCGGGCGAGCTGCTCGTCGCGGTCCACCTGCCGCGCGACGAACGCGGGAGCCCCGGCCGCTACCTCAAGCTCCGCGTCCGCCCGGCGTTCGACTTCCCCGAGCTCGGCGTCGCGGTGTCGGGCCGCTGGACGGGCGACCGCCTCGACGCCCTGCGCCTCGCGGTCGGCGGCGTCGACCCGTACCCCCGGCGGTTCGACAGCCTCACCGACCCGTTGCTCGGCGCCCCGCTCACCGACGAGCGGGTGGCGACGCTCGCCGACTCGGTCGCGCGCGCGGTGCGTCCGGTCCACAACACGTTCCTGCTCCCGGACTACCGTCGCCGGATGGTCGCGGTGTACGTCCGGCGGGCGATCGCGGAGGCGCGAAAGGGGGTCGCGGCGTGACCGGCACGCCGCCCGAGTTCGCGCTCGTGCCGCTCGTCCGCCTGAAGGCGCACGAGCAGATCGAGACCGAGGCCCTCCCCGCCCTCGTCGTCCAGATCGTTTCGCGCGGCGCGCTCGAGGACCCGATCTGGGTCGCCCGCGACTCGTTCGTGATCCTGAACGGCCACCACCGCGTCGCCGCGCTGGCGCAGCTCGGCGCGGTGCGGGCGCCCGCGTGGCTCCTCGACTACCACGACCCGTCCGTGATCCTCGGACGGTGGGGGCCGGGTCCGCCGATCGCGAAGGCGGAGGTCGAGCGCCGCGCGCGCACGGGGGAGCTGTTCCCCCCGAAGACGACGCGGCACCGCCTCACGGTCGAGCTCGCGCCGCGCACGACCCCGCTCGTCGACCTCACCCCGGACGGGCACGCGCCGCCGGCTCAGTCGCGCGGCCGCCGCCGGTCCCGCTCGAGGTCCGACGCGGCGGGCGCGACGTAGGGGAGCGGCAGCGTCCCGTCGGCGAACTTCGTGAGGGTCTCCGCGAGGAGATCGACCTCGACCGGGTGGAGCCGCGCGCGGAGCGTCTCGGCGGTGTCGTCCGGTCGGACGGCGAGCCGCGCCTGGGCGATCGGCGGGCCCGCGTCGACGGAGCGCGTGGAGAGGTGGACCGTCGCCCCGGTCTCGGCGTCCCCGGCGGCGAGGACCGCCCGGTGGACCCGAAGTCCGTACATCCCGCGCCCGCCGTACTTCGGCAGCAGGGACGGGTGGAGGTTGATCGCGCGGCCGGCCCACCGGTCGACGAACGGGTCGGGAAGGATCGACAGCAGCCCCGCGTTCACGACCAGCTCCGCGCCGCGGCCGGCGATCTCGCTCGTGAGCTGCTCGGCCCAGACCGCGGGGTCGACGCCGCGGGCCGGAACGACGACCGTCGGGAGCCCCCGCCGTCGCGCCCGCTCGATCGCCGGCGCCCCGTCGCGGTCCGCGACGACGAGGACGATCCGGACGGGGAGGTGCCCGCCGGCCGCCCGCTCCGCGAGCGCGTCGAGCGTCGTCCCCTCGCCGGAGACGAGGACCGCGATCGGAAGCGTCCGGCGCACGCGCCGTCGACCCGGGCCGCTTACAAGACGGTGGCGGGACTACAGCATCACGCGGAGGCTCAGCTTCTCGGTGAGCTCCTTGTACCGGTTGCGGATCGTCACCTCGGTGACCCCCGCGACCTCGGCGACCTCGCGCTGGGTGCGCCGCTCCCCGGATTGCACGGACGCGATGTAGATCGCCGCGGCGGCGACGCCCGTGGGGCCCCGCCCGCTCGTCAGCTCGCGCTCCGTGGCGAGCTTGAGGATCTCGTTGGCGCGCGACTGGATCTCCCCTTTGAGCTTCAGTTCCGAGCAGAACCGCTGGATGTAGTCTTGGGGCCGCGTCGGCATCAGCTTGAGCCGAAGCTCGCGGGTCATGAACCGGTACGTCCGGCCGATCTCCTTCCGGCCGATCCGGGACTTCGACGCGATCTCGTCGAGCGTCCGCGGGACGTTGCACTGCCGGCAGCTGCCGTACAGCGACGCCGCGACGACCCCCTCGATCGATCGGCCGCGGATCAGGTTGCGGTTGACCGCCTTCCGGTAGATCATCGCCGCCGT
>JASHXM010000228.1 GCA_030043545.1 Thermoplasmata archaeon
GGATGCGCAAGAAGCGAGGTCTCCGCAACTGGGTGCTCGTGATCCTGCAGCGAGGATCCCGCAACGGCGCGGAAATCATCAACGACATGGAGGTGATGACCCGGGGCTGGTGGCGTCCGTCGCCCGGCTCGGTCTATCCCCTCTTGGAAGAGCTGGTCCAGGAAGGGTCGATCCGCAAACGCGATGACGGGCGGTACGAGCTCACCGGGGCGGTCGAGCCGCAGTTCGGTTGGGCGCCCACCTCCAGCCCCCGCACTCCCGCGGACGTCGTCCGCGAGATCTCGGGCCTCACCGCGTACCTGGAAGACCTGCGGCGCTCGGAGCCGACGATCCTGAAGCCGGTCGCCGGCGACCTGGACGCGGTCCTGGCGCGGCTGCGCGAACTGAAGAACTGAGGAGAGGACGATGCAGAGCACGGGGGCGATTGTCGCCGAGCAGTTGGTGAAGGTCTACAACGGGAAGGTCAAGGCCGTGCAGGGCGTCAGCTTCGACGTCCCGCCCGCGCAGGTGTTCGGCTTCTTGGGCCCGAACGGCGCGGGCAAGACGACGACGGTGTCGATGCTGTCGGCCGGCCTCCGGCCGACGAGTGGGCGGGCGGTCATCGACGGGCTCGACGTGGCGAAGGAGCCGGAGCGGGTGAAGCGGCGGATCGGCGTGATCTTCCAGGAGTCGACCGCCGACGGCGACCTGACCGGCCGCGAGAACCTCGAAGTGGCGGCGGGCTGCTACGGGCTCTCCCGCGCCGAGGGGCGGAAGCAGGCCGAGATGCTGCTGGAGCACATGCAGCTCGGCGACGCCGCCGAGCGGTACGCGAAGACGTACTCCGGGGGGATGCGCCGCCGGCTCGAGCTCGCCGTCGGGCTCGTCCACCAGCCGAAGATCCTGTTCCTCGACGAACCGACGCTCGGTCTCGATCCCCAGGGCCGGGCGGGGTTCTGGGGATTCATCGACGGGCTGCGCCGCGACCGGGGCCTCACCGTCTTCGTCACGACCCACTACTTGGACGAAGCCGACACGATGTGCGAGCGGATCGCGATCATCGACCACGGCGAGATCGTCTCGACGGGCTCCCCGAACGAGCTCAAGGACCGGCTCGGCGGGGACGTCGTGACGCTCACGACCGCGGACGGCGGGCGCGACCTCACTGAGGCGCTCCGGGCGGTCCCCGGGGTCTCAACG
Organism: Thermoplasmata archaeon; assembly: GCA_030043545.1. Classification (GTDB taxonomy): domain Archaea; phylum Thermoplasmatota; class Thermoplasmata; order Lutacidiplasmatales; family UBA184; genus Lutacidiplasma. The sequence goes on from JASHXM010000228.1 coordinate 1,180, forward strand.
GTCCAGCGCCAGGACGGACGGTACCGCGTCAAGTGCTCGAGCGGCGAGACGTTCGTCCCGCGCGCGGTCGAGACGATCTCGAAGGCCGGCGTCGGGGTCACGGGCGTGACCGTGAAGCGGCCGAGCCTCGACGAGGTGTTCCTGGAGTTCACCGGCCGCGAGTTCCGCGAGGACGAAGGGCCAACGGCGACCGACCGCGCCGTGATGCTCCAGCGGGTCCAGGGCGCGCTCCAGGGGAGGCGCTGATGTTTCGCGAGCTCGCTGCGCTGACCCGACGCGAGTACATCAAGCTCGCCCGGAACCCCCAGGCGATCTTCACGTCGCTCCTGCTGCCGCTCCTGTATCTCATCCTGTTCGGTCAGGGGTTCAGCATCAACCCGGCCGCCCTTGTCACCCCATACTGCAACCTCCAGTGCGTGCTCAACAGCTACTTCCGCGGGGCGCCGTCGTACTACTCGTATTTCGCCGCGGGGATGGTCGGCTTCGTCGCCGTCACCGCGTCCCTGTTCCTCGGCGCGAATGTCATCTTCGACAAGCTGTTCGGGATCTTCAAGCGGACGCGCGGGACCCCGGCGCCGTCCGCGGCGGTGTTCGGGTCGCGGCTGATCGCCGGCATGACCCAGCCGATCCTGCTCGCCCTGTTCGTGCTCGGGCTCGCCACCGTGTTCACCCACGTCCCCGGTCTCAAAGGGCTCTCGATCACGCAGTCGGTAGGAGCGCTCGGCTGGGCCGAAGCGCTCGCCGCCATCGTCCTTCTCTCGGGGCTGTTCGCGACGCTGTTCCTTACGTTCGGGGTCCTGCTGGAGGTGCCGCAGACGTACTTCGCCGCGGTGAACCTGATCAACCTCCCGGTCCTCCTCACCTCGGACGCCCTCTATCCGTGGGGGACGATGCCGGCGTGGCTGAAGACCATCTCCCAGTACAACCCGGTGTCGCTCGCCGTCAACGTGCTCCGTGAGACGTTCTTCGGGACGGCCGCCTACCCCCACGGATACGGTCCGGGCGTCTACCTCCTCGGTCTCCTCGCGTGGACCGCGGTCCTCGTCGTGATCGCGATCGTCCTCGTGCGCCGGGCCCTGCGGCCGCTCGACTAGCGCGCCTCCCGCCGGCGCGCCCGTCGCGCGTCGGCGGTTATGGGGCCGTGAGCCGTGCCGTCGGCGGGACGGTCGTTCGATGTCGATCTTCGTGGTGGTGAACGAGCAGGGGCCGGCGTGGATCCCCGACCGGTCGATGCGGGAGCAGCCGGGGTGGAGCGACCACGCCGACTTCATGAACGGCCTCGTCGACAAGCACTGGATAGCGCTCGGCGGTCCGTTGCGGGGGGGCTCCACCCACCGCGCGATGCTCGTCGTGCAGGGACCGGACCCGGCGACCGTCCGCGCACGGCTCGACGCCGATCCGTGGATCCGGTCGGGGGTCCTTCGGACCGTCTCGTTCGAGCCGTGGGAGCTCCTGCTCGGCACCTTGGAGTGATCCGAGCCCGCGTCGCGCGGGGCCGGCCTACTCGACCTTGAGGTATTTCGACGCGAGCAGGGTCCCGATGCCGGCCATCAGGGCGGCGAAGACGGCGAGATAGCCCAAGTCGGCAAGGTCGCCCGACGTGAACTGGCCGTAGGTGAGGACGCTCCGGGCGAGCGTCGCCGAGAAGCCGACCGGGTTCACGTCGGCGATGTACCGCATCCAGGTCGGGTAGATCGACGACGGGAACATCGCCCCGCTCGCGAACATCAGCGGCATCGTGATGAAGTTCGAGATGACGCCGGGCGTCTGCCAGTCGGTGCTCGACGCGGTGATCGCGAGGAACAAGGCCGAGAAGCCGAACCCCAAGAGGACGAGGCCGAGGATCCACGCCCCCCACTCGAGCGGGCTGCCGCGCAGCGGGACGCCGAACGCGAGCGCGGCGGTGATCATCACGGGGATCTGGACGAGCCCCCGGGTCGCTGACCCGAGCGCCTTCGTGAGGTAGACCGTCGCCTTGCTGGTCGGGGTGATCAGGATGCGCTTCATGAAACCGAATCGCTTGTCCTGGATCGTGCTCATCGCGCCGAACATCCCGATCGCGAGCATCCCCGTCGAGAGCACCCCCGGCAGCAGGAACGCGAGGTAGCTCGTCCCCGCCGGCGCGTGGAGCACCGTCGAGTCGAGCTGGTCGGTCGGGATCTGCGATAGGCTCCCGCCGAAGAAGGCGAGCCACATGAACGGTTGGACGAGCGTGAACAGGATCACGAGCGGGTTGCGGAACGTCTTGAGGAGCTCGCGGGCGTAGAGCCCGGAGAACTGCGACAGCTGACCGACGTGCCCGTCGGCCGACCGCGCGGCGGTCGACGGGAGCGTCACCGTGGCGGTCGCGGGGCTCATCGTCGCGCCCTCCGCACGTTGAGGTAGAACTTCCGGTAATCCTGCACGTCGCTCCCCGGCTGATCGATCCGCTTCCCCGTGAGGTCGATGAACGCGGTCTCGAGGCTCGGCCCCT
>JASHXM010000229.1 GCA_030043545.1 Thermoplasmata archaeon
TGCGGCCGGGGACGCTCCTCTGGTCGGTGGTCGACCCGTCGGGCGCCACCCGAGGCACGATCGGGGTCCAGGTGCAGGGCCAGACGATGGTCTCGACGCTGATGGATCCGAACCAGGCCCCGCTCGAGATCATCGAGATCCAGCGGGGCATGGTCGGCGGCCTGACCGCGCGCGCGACGTTCCCGGACGGCCGCGAGATGTTCCGCGCCCACGGCAACACGATGCACCACAATTTCGAGGTGAAGGACCCCAACGGGGGCGCGGTCGCGAAGATCCACGAGGCGTGGGCGTCGGTGCGGGACACGTACAACGTCGACGTGACCGGCCCGATCGACCCGGTCTGCGCCCTCGTCTTCGCCATCATGATCGAGGTCGAGAAGGGGAACGCGTAGCGTCCCGCGCGCGAGGCGCCGGCGACCGCTACGCGAACAGCTCTTCCAACGGGTTGTTCATCTCCTTCAGCTCGCGGACCCGAACGCCGTGGACGTCCAGGTCGTGGAGGAGCGCCGGGACCGCCTCCGGCCCCGAGAGCTCGCGGGTATAGTACTCGCCTTCGCGCGTCCAGCCGGCCAGATGGTCGGACGGTTCCAGGAGACGCACGCCGATCACGAGCCGGCGGCCCCGGAGGTTCTCGATCCGGTCGAACAGCGCGACCCGCCCGCCCTTGAGCGCCACGACGTACTGGCCGATCTCGCGCGCCTCGAACAGGTTGTGCGACGAGTACAGCACGATCCGGTCGCGAGCCAGCTCGAGGATGAGGGTCCGGATCTCGCGGGCGACCTTCGGGTCGAGGTTCGCCGTGGGCTCGTCGAGGAGATAGATCGCGCGCGGACGCAGGAACAGCCGGGCGATGGAGACCCGCTTGCGCTGGCCCGCGCTGAGCCGAGCGACGAACTCGTGCGAGAACTCCCGGATCGCGAGCTGATCGAGCACGCGCTCGAGATCGGCAGGACCGGCACGTTCGACGCGGCAGTACAGCTCGAGCGCCTCACCGACGGTGAGGCCATCGGGCATGCCGTCGAGGTGGGAGAGGTAGTGGAGCTGGGGGCGCGCTCCGGCGGCCGACGGGTCCGTGTATCGGATGCGTACGTGCCCGCGGGACGGTCGCAGGATCCCGGCGAGCGTGCGGAACAGCGTCGTCTTGCCGGCCCCGTTGGGCCCCAGGACGACGTACACGCCCGGCGCCGAGACGGTGAACGAGACGTCCCGAAGCACCTCAGACTCCAGGTAACCGGAGCTGACCGACTCGCAGACCACCTCCACGGCGCCGAACGAGGGACTCTCCGGGCTCGCGGGGTTCGGTCGAGGGGTCATCGGCCCGACCCCCCCGTCAGGTCGGCGAGAGCAGCCGCTCGCTCCGGAGGAGACGGCCGCTCAAAGCCAGTAGCGCGACCGTGACGGCGGCCACGCCGAGGACGGCCAGCAGGGCGATCTCGGTTACCTCCGCGGACGTGACGGTGCCCGCGGAGGCGAGCAGCGACAGGGTCGTCAGGACCGACACCGGTGGAAGCACTCCGATCAGCGGGGCGAGCCCGATCGGGCTGTTCAGCCCCGATCGGGGCGAGGAGAGCGCGGTCCAGTACATCCCGACGATCGTCGCGAACGCCGCCGACGCGTACGTCATCGGGATGCCGTAGCCTCCGAGGCTCAGCGCGAGCGTCCCGTTGAGCGGGTGGCCCCGCGCTAGGTACACTCCGACCCCGACGGTCGAGGAGACCCCGACGATGATCGTCCCCAGCACGAGGGCCGTCACGAGCACGTTGGTGAACAGCCGCTGGGGGGAGAGCCCGTACGCGAGGAAGTACTCGAGGGCGCCCTTCATCCGATCGTTCGAGAAGACGGTGAGCCCCCCCATCGACCCCACCGCCCCGAACACCGGCAGGAACAGGGGGAAGCCGGAGACGAACCCGGCCCCCGCGGAGACCGTCAGGAGCGCCGCGAGCAGCGTCGACAACACCGTCCCATACACGAGGAAGAACCGCCCGAGGATCGTCGCCCGGCGGATCGTGATGCCGAGGAGCGAGGGCGGGGCCTCTACCGGGGACGCGGCCGACACGACGGCCGAATGCAACGGGCGGTCCGTTTAAGGGGTCTCGGGCGGGGTCGGCCTCTCGGAACGAGCCGGGGCCCCCGCGCGCACCGGCACTACGACCGTCAATCGGATGAAGAGGGCGGCGCTCGCGGCCGCGGCGTATGGTGGATCAGACCGCTCCGGCCGGACCGATCGGAGAGCCCGTCGTGGTCGGCGAGGACGTCTGGAAGGTGTACGGCGCCGGCGACACCGAGGTCGCGGCGCTCCGGGGGATCAACGTGCGGATCCTCCGGGGGGAGATCCTCGCCGTGATGGGCCCGTCGGGGTGCGGGAAGACGACGTTCCTGAACTGCTTCAGCGGCCTCGACGAAATCACCCGCGGGACGGTCTCGGTCGAGGGGACGAACATCCACACGATGCCCGACGCCCGCAAGAGCGAGTACCGGGCCCGCCGGACCGGGTTTGTCTTCCAGTCGTACAACCTCCTCCCGATCCTGACGGCCGAGGAGAACGTCGAGATGCCGCTGCTGATCGCCGGCCGACCGGCGAAGGAGGCGCGCACGCAAGCGCAGGAGATCCTCGGCCAGATGGGGCTCGGCGACCGGCTCGAGCACCGTCCCGCGGAGCTGTCGGGCGGGCAGCAGCAGCGGGTCTCCCTGGCCCGGGCGTTGGTCGCGCGGCCGGCGATCGTCTGGGCCGATGAGCCGACCGGCAACCTCGATGCCGAGGGGTCGCGGGAGGTGACGCACCTCCTCCGGGACCTCAACCGACGGTTCCAGCAGACGATGGTCGTCGTGACCCACGACGCCGAGGTCGCGGCGGCGTGCGACCGGACGTTGCGGATGCGCGACGGCCAGTTCGTCCCCTGACCGGTACGCCCCATGACCGCGCTCTCGGTCGTCAGCGGCCTGCTCCTTCTGCTCGCGATCGTGGCGGGGATCACCGCCGTCCTGGCGGCCCGCCACCGGCTCGGCTTCCGGATCGCGATGCGGAACGTGCGTCGGGGGCGGGCCCGGACCGCGCTGCTCATCGCCGGCCTCCTGGTCGGCACGACGATCGTCTCGGGAAGCCTGGTCGTCGGCGACACGATCCAGCAGCTGATCGTCCACTACACGTACATCGGGGCCGGCTACGTGGACGAGGCGATCCACGGGACGGCACCGACCGGCGGCCCCCGGGTCATCCCGTGGGCCGTCTACAACGCGATCGTCGCGGGGGTCCGCGGCTACGGGCCGATCTTAGCCGTCACGCCGGAGATCATCGGGACCGCGGCCGCGTACGATCCGGCCTCGCACACCCCCGAGACGGCGCTCAACCTGATCGGGGTCAACGCGAGCGCGAGCAGGGCCCTCGGGGAGTTCGTCGACGACAACGGCACCGTGGTCGCCGGTCCGTCGGCCACCGGGGTGCTCATCGACGATCAGACCGCCGCCGCGCTCAACGCGAGCGCCGGCGACACCCTCGTGATCTACGGGGTGCATTCGGTCCCGCTGCGGGTCCAGGGGATCGTCCAGGAGAACGACCGCGGCGCGTTCATCACCGCCGGCCTCACCCCCGGCAATCTGTTCGTCACGGTCGCGACTGCGCAAACGATCGAGAACATCACTGGCGGGGTCACCTACCTCGCGATCACGAACACCGGCTCGCAATCCGCCGGCGCCGCCGCGTCGCCGGGCGTCGCCGCGTACCTGAACTCGACGTTCAAGACCCTCCTCGCGACGAACGGGCTCACGGTCACGACCCCGCTCGAGACCGGCCTCGAGAGCGCCCAGACGAGCGCGCAGAGCCTGCTGACGCTGTTCCTCGCGCTTGGCCTCTTCTCAATCCTCGCCGGGGCGATGCTGATCGTCGGGATCTTCGTGATGCTCGCGCAGGAGCGCAAAGGCGAGATGGGGATGCTCCGGGCGATCGGGATGCGTCGCCGCGAGCTCGTCTACACCTACTACTTCGAGGGGGTCGCCTACTCCGCCGGCAGCGCGCTCGCCGGGACGTTCGTCGGCGTGGGGGTCGGCTACGTCCTCGTGATCCTCGCCGGGTCGCTCTTGAAGTCGGAGGGGATCCCCCCCAACGTCTTCCTCCAGTCGTTCACCGTCACGGGCGCGAGCCTCGTCATCGCCTACGTCGTCGGCTTCCTGCTGACCCTCATCACGGTCGTCGTGGCGAGCACCCGCGCGAGCCGGCTCAACATCGTGCGAGCGATCCGGGATGTGCCGGAGCCGCGGCCGCCGATCCGGACCTACACGGTGCTGGCGTACCTTGGCGGGCTGCTGGTGGTCCTCGGCCTCCTCGGATACGCCCGGACGCACGCCGGCACGGACGATATCGCCTACCCGATCATCACCGGGGCGCTCGTCATCCTCGGAGCGGGCCTGATCGCCGCTCGGTTCGTCCGCAACCGGTGGGCGTTCACGGGGGCCGGAGCGGCGCTCGTCGTCTGGGCCGGGGTCGAGCCGCTCCACCCGTACCTGTTCGGCTCGGCGCACGCGACCAGCATCTTCAACCTGTTCGTCGAGGGGATCCTGATGGTCGGCGGGCTTCTGATGGTGCTGCTGTTCAACGCCGACCGGCTCGTCGCCGGGCTGCGCCGGGCGTTCGGCCCGGCGGCGCGATCGAGCGCCGTGGTCCGGATCGGCACGGACTACCCGGCACGGCAGCCCGGACGGACCGCGGTGAGCCTCACGATCTTCGCCCTCGTTGTCTTCACGATGATCGCGACGGCGACCGCGGGGACGACCGTCCAGGGGAGTCTCAACGACTCGATCCGGACCCAGACCGGAGGCTACACGTTCTTCGGGTACTCTGCGACCCCGATGCCGGAGCTCTGGTCGGAGGTGGAGGCGAACGCGACCCTCGCGCCGCAGTTCGAGAACGCCGTGCCGCTCTACTTCGGCTCCGTCGATGTCGACGTCGCGGGATACGCGTCGAACCCGTACACAGACCAGCTGTACGCCGCGAACGTCTCGGCGAGCGCCCCGTCGAACTTCTACGACACGGAGGGATTCTCGTTCGTCGCGACCCAGAACGGGATGACGGCCGCGGCGGTCTTCCAGGAACTTCAGAGCGACCCGCACGCCGCCGTGCTCGACGAGAGCTACTCGAACACCGCCGACGCGTTCTCGACGAGCAGCGCGTCGCACCCCAAGGTGACCGTCGGCGAGCAGATCGAGATCACCACGCTCGTCGGCCAGCATCCGACGAACCTCACCGTCATCGGGCTGCTCAGCGAATCGATCCTCACGGGGGTCTGGGTCGACCCGGCCACCGCGGTGGCGCTCGGCTACACGAACCAGTCGGCGTACCTACTGACCGCGAAGCCGGGCGTCGCGACCTCGATCGCCGACCAGGACCTCAAGCGGGCGTTCTTCGCGACGGGGCTCGTGCTCTACAACCTCCCCGCCCTGATGGCCCAGTCGATCGCCACGACCGAGGGGTTCGTCGGCCTGCTCGAGATCTTCGTCGGCCTCGGCCTCGGAGTCGGGATCGCCGCGATGGGGATCTTCGCGCTCCGCGCCGTCGTGGAGCGGCGGCGCCAGATCGGGATGCTCCGCGCGACCGGGTTCACCCAGGGGATGGTGCTCCGGTCGCTCGTCCTCGAGTACTCGTTCGTCACCCTGACGGGGATCGCGGTCGGCGTCGGCTTGGGGCTGCTCGTGATCTACAACCTCTCCATCAGTCCCCAGGCGGTGACCGACGGGGTCCAACAGTTCGTCGCGCCGTGGGCGACGGTCGTCGAGGTGGCGGTGATCGCCTACTTGCTCGTGCTCGCCGCGATCGCCGTCCCGTCGGTCCGGGCGGCCCGCCTCCCGCCGGCCGAGGCGGTCCGGGCGACCGAGTAGGAACGCTCTCGTACCGTTCGGGCATCCCCCGAGAGGGGGAATCCGACGTCGGGCGCCGGAGTCGTCCCCGCCGCGCCCGACGGGCCTGCGGGCGCCGACGCCCTCCCCCCGGCGCGCCGTCCGCTCCTTCGCCGACAGCGGGAGGATCTCCTATGGGGTAGCCGGCCGCTCACGGCGGAGGAGCGCGACCGGTGGGTCCCGCCCGCCCGCCTGCTCGCCGCCTGGGAGACCGTGCTCCTGATGCTGGCCGGCGGCGGGATCGCCCTCGCCCTGGGCGGGGTCGCGCTAGCGGTTCGGTTCGGGCGGCCCGCGGCCTTCTACCTCGTTCCGCCGGGACTGGTCCTCGGGGCGGTCGGCGTCTACGGGTTCCTCTGGTTCCGACGTCGGGCCGGGACTCTGTTGGACGACGCGATCCGGGACGACTTCCTGTAACTCCACGAGAGGCCCCGCGGGCCCCGGGCCGGGAGCGCCGATCGTTCCGGGAGACGGCCGTGGCCGTCCCCCCGGGCTACGGGGGGCGCCGTACCATCATTCGAGTCGTGAGCTCCTACGGGATCGCTTCCCGTCCGGAACCGGGTGGATTCGACGTGACTGACGATTGATAAGGCGGTCTCCCGTGCTCCGTGCCCAAGGGGGTTCCT
>JASHXM010000230.1 GCA_030043545.1 Thermoplasmata archaeon
GCGGTGGACGGCGCCTTGAGCCCATTCGCCGGCGGCGCGAGCCAGCCGCCGACGGAAGCGCTCGTCGGGGCGATGCGCGGGACTGCCCTGGACCCGAGGCTCGATCTGACGGCGCTCGCCGAGCTCGCCGACTACTTCCGCGGGGTGCTCGAGCATTACCGCGGCCTCCTCAACCTCCGCTCCCTCCAGACCGACCCGGGGATCCTCACCCACCAGATCCCGGGCGGGATGCTGTCGAACCTCCTCTCCCAGCTCGGCGAGCAGGAGGCGCTCGCGCGCCTCCCCGAGGTGCTCGCCGAGGTTCCGCGGGTGCGCGCCGACCTCGGGTACCCGCCCCTCGTGACCCCGACCAGCCAGATCGTCGGGACCCAGGCGGTGCTGAACGTTCTCACCGGGGCCCGATACCGGCAGGTGACGCGGGAGGTGGCCGACTACGTTCGCGGGCTCTACGGAACGGCCCCGGGCCCGCTCGACACGTCGCTCGTCGCCCAGGTCACCGCCAGCGCGGCGCGGGTGACGGTCCGGCCCGCGGACCTCCTTCCGCCTGAGTTCGAGCGGAACCTGGCCGAGGTCGGCGCGCTCGTCCCCGCCGCGGGTCCGGCGGAGGCGCTCTCGTACGCGATGTTCCCGCTCGTCTTCCGGGCCTACCTCGACGCCCAGGGGCGCGGCTTGACGGCCGACGTGCTGACGACCGCGGCCCTCGGCATCGTCGGGGCTCTCCGGGGACGAACGGCCGTGGCGACCCCGTCGCCCGCACACGTCGCCGCCGCCGGGTCCGGGACCGCCCCGAGCGCCTGGGCGCACGAGGGCCGGGTCCGTCTGCAAACGACACGGAGGTGGGTCGACGCGGCTCACGATCGAACGCGACGGTGAACGGTCGACCGTCGAGGTGACCGACGACGGTTCCACGGTGACCGTCGGAGCGCGCCGGTTCCCGGTCCGGGTCGTGGCGGAGACGACGAACCGCGTCGAGCTCGAGATCGCGGGCGAGCGGGTCGTCGTCGACCGATGGCCGGACCGGTACCCGTCGCCGCCCGAACCCGTGGAGGTCGACGGCGAGCGGTTCACCGTCCGCGTCGAGGTCACCGCGGCCGGTGGGACCCCTGCGCCGCGCTCCCTGTCCGTCCCTCCCGCCGTCGCCGAGCCGCCCCCGTCTCACGGCGTCCCGGTCGCCCCCCCGATGCCCGGGAAGGTCGTCGAGCTGCGGGTCGCGGAGGGAGACCGCGTGACGAAGGGACAGCTCCTCCTCGTCCTCGAGGCGATGAAGATGCGGAACGAGATCGCCAGCCCCGCCGACGGGATCGTCCGTCGGCTCGCGATCGCCGCCGGGGCGAACGTCCGCGCCCGGGTCCCGATGCTGTACGTCGAGCCGGCGCCGCCGACGGCCGGTTAGCCCCGGGCGAGGGCGTGTCCGCACGCCGGGCACCGACGCGCGGCGGTCGGCAACTGGGCCGCGCAGTAGATGCAGAAATCGAGCGGAGCGCCTGCGAGCGCCGCGCCGCGCACCGAGGCGCCGGTCGTCCCGGGGTCGCTGCCCGTCCCGCGGATCCGTCGGTTGCCCCAGGGGGAGTACATCAGGCCGAACGCCACGACGACCCATCCGAGGCAGCCGTAGAGGGCGTACGTCGAGTACTGGGGGAGGAGGAACCAGACCGCGAGCGTCGCGCCGAGCACCCCGGCGTTCGCGAACGAGAGGGCAGTTCGGGCGAGCACGCGCGTCGACCCGGTCGTCCACCCCGAGAGGCCTACTTGGCGATTCCTCCCGAACGCTCCGCTCGACCCAGGCCGGGCGTGGGCCGACGTGCGCCTTAATACGGCTCCCGGTTGGCGCGGCGCCGTGCCGAAGGTGCCGACGCTCGTCCCGCTGGACGACTTCACCTACGAGATCCCGATCGGGGAGGCGCCCGCGATGCGGGTTCCCGGGCGGCTGTTCTCGGACCAGGCGCTCCTCGACGGGGTGGCGGGCGACCCGTCGCTCCAGCAGCTCGCGAACGTCGCGACCCTCCCCGGCATCCAGCGCCACGCCCTCGCGATGCCGGATATCCATTTCGGCTACGGATTCCCCGTCGGCGGGGTCGCGGCGTTCGACCCGGAGGACGGGATCGTCTCCCCCGGCGGGATCGGCTACGACATCAACTGCGGCGTCCGTCTCCTCCGCAGCGCGCTCACCGTCGAGGAGGTGCGCCCTCGGCTCGCGGAGCTGACCGACCGGCTGTACCGCGAGGTCCCGAGCGGCGTCGGCTCGCACGGAGGTCGCCCGCTGAAGGGGTCGGAGCTCGACGAGGTGCTCGCCGGAGGCGCTCGCTGGGCGGTCGACGCCGGTCTCGGCTGGGCCGACGACCTGGGCGTCCAGGAGGAGGGCGGCCGGTTGGCCTCCGCCGTACCCGCGGAGGTCTCCGAATCGGCCCGCCGCCGGGGCGCGAAGCAGCTGGGGACGCTCGGTTCGGGGAACCACTTCCTGGAGGTCCAGGCGGTCGACCAAGTGTACGACGCGCCGTTCGCGGCCGCGCTCGGGCTCGCGCCGGGGACGGTCGCCGTCATGCTCCACACCGGGTCGCGGGGGCTCGGCCACCAGGTCGCGACCGATTTCATCCGACGGATGGACGAGCGCCTCGCCCGGGAGGGCGTCGAGCTCGTCGACCGCCAGCTCTCCTGCGCTCCGATCGCCTCGGACGACGGGCAACGGTACCTGGGGGCGATGGCCGCCGGGGCGAACTTCGCGTGGGCGAACCGGCAGGCGATCACCCACGGGGTGCGCCGGGCGTTCGCGGCGACGTTCCAGAAGAGCGCGGAGGAGTTGGGGCTCGCGGTCGTCTACGACATCGCCCACAACATCGCCAAGGTCGAGGAGCACCGGACCGAGCGCGGGCCCCGTCCGCTGCTCGTCCACCGCAAGGGGGCGACCCGCGCGTTCCCGGCCGGGCGCGACGAGGTCCCGACGGCGTACCGGGCGTTCGGGCAGCCGGTCCTCGTCCCGGGCGACATGGGCACGGCGAGCTACGTGCTCGGGGGGCTCCCTACGTCGATGGAACGGTCGTTCGGCTCGTCGTGCCACGGGGCCGGCCGGCGGCTGAGCCGCCACGCGGCGGTCCGGACGTTCCGGTACGACGAGGTGACGCACCGGCTCGCGGAGCGGGGGATCGTCGTCCGGTCGGCGTCGCGGGAAGGGGTCACCGAGGAGGCGCCCGGCGCGTACAAGGACGTCGAAGAGGTGGTCCGGGTCGCCGAGGGCGCCGGGCTCACCCGACGGGTGGTCCGGCTGACCCCGCTGGGCGTCGTGAAAGGGTAAGGGCCGCTAGTCGTCGCGGCGGACGCGCTCCACGACGAACGCGATCGCCCCGACGCCGATCCCGACGGCGAGCCCGACGATCAGCACCTCGACCTCGAACGCGCCGTTCGCCCGGACGTCGATCGTCCAGTTGCCGGTCGTCGACTCTCCCAGGTGGTCCTGGACGTACAGCGACACCCAGTAGACGCCCGGGGTCGCGAGGCTCAGCACGGCCGGCTCGGCGAACGAACGACCGCCGGTGCTCGCCCGCCACTCGAACGCGTACGGCGCCCCGACGCCACCCGAGACGGTCACGTTGAGCGACACGGTGAGCGGCGCGACCCCCCCGGTCGGGGACGGTCCGCCGACGAACGACAGGGGCTCGGTGACGGCGATCGCCGTCGGGAAGACCGCCGAGTCGCCCGACGGGTCGGTCGCGACCGCGGAGAGCGTGTAGTTGCCGGGGGTGGAGAGGGTGCCCCGGAACTGCGACCCGAGCACCGGGGCGATGCCGACCCCGCTCCAGGCGACGGTCGCGCCGCCCGGCCCCGAGGCGGTCGAGGTGCCGGTGACGGCCAGCGGGGCTTCGCCGAACCCCGGGGTGGCGTTCCCGGCGCCCGTGAGCGCGTCCGCCGCGGGGTAGAACTCGTCCGCCTCGACCGCGAAGAACGAGGCGAGGTGCAGCGGGATCACGGGCCGGGCCAGCTCGAAACCGGGGCCATACAGCGCCACGCTGACGTTGAGGACATTGCCGCTGCCCAGGAGCGGCGCAAAGTACGTCCGATCGACCGTCGATCCGAACCCCCCATCGCCGCCCCCGAGGCTCCACAGCAGCTCGGTTCGCCCGGGGGCGCCGACGGCCCGCGCGGCGAAGGCGACGGTCGTGCCCGACGAGATATCCTCGGCGGGCGTGATGTTGCCGACGACCCCCACACCGCCCCCCGCCGGTTCGGCGTCGACCAGGAACGCCTCGCTCGCGTTCCCGTAGCCCTTGTCGCCGACGCGGCCCGTGATGAGGTACTCGCCGGCGGTCGTGTAGGTGAACGCCGCGGTCGCCCCCGTCAGGTTCTCGCCGTTTCCTGAGTTCCAGACCGCCGTGGCGGCGCTCGGGCGGTCGCCGCCCCTCACCGAGACCGAGAGATCGACGGTGAACGGCACGATCCCCGCATACGCTGAGGCTTGGAACGTCGCATTGAGGGCCGGGGCGATCTCGACCGCCGTCGTCGCGTTCGCCCGGTTTCCGAGCGAGTCGACCGCCGTCTCGGTGACGGAGTAGTTCCCCGCCGCGGGGAAGATCGCGCAGTCGCAGGCCGTCACGTA
>JASHXM010000231.1 GCA_030043545.1 Thermoplasmata archaeon
GGCGGCCGAGGCGTTCCAGCGGTTCGACGCCCCGGACCTGTTCGGAAAGATCGTCGTTTCGGGCCCGCCGGACTGACGGCGCCCCTCTCGGCGGAGCCGGGTCGAATTCGGGGGACGATTTTTAAATAGATGGACTCGGCCTCTCATCGGGTGTGAATCGCTCACGGGAGTACCCTCCCGCGACCGGAGGCACAGTGCCCTCCCCGCGCCGATCGACATTCCTCGCAGCGGCCCCCGTGCTCGTGGTGCTGCTGATGGTGGGGAGCGGCCTGCTCGCCTTCGCAGCCGCGGGGCCGGCCGGCCCGGGGGCCTCCGCCCCCGCCGCCGCCACCCCCGCCCCGCCCGTCGTCGCGGCGACCCCCGCGGTCTCGCATCCCGCCGTGACGACGCACGGCGACCTGATCGTCACCGGCCCGTCGCCGTACTACATCAACTCGAGCGCGGGCTCGAAGACGTACTACCAGGCCGGGAACATCACGGTCGAGAGCGGCGGCGTCCTGTTCCTCGAGAAGGTCAACCTCTCCTTCGTCCAGTTCGTCGGATCGTCCGGAACCGCGGCGACCCGGCTCGGCCACATCGTCCACTTCCTCGTGGAGGCCGGCGGGACGGTCAACGCGTTCGGCTCGAACATCACGACCGACATGGCGGTGCTGAACGCCTACCCGAAGCTGAACCTGACCGTCGAGGGGACGATGAACCTCTACAACTCGGTCCTCTCGTTCCCGGGTTGGGTCAATGTGAAGGGCGCCTCGGCGGACCTCACGCTGAACCGATCCGTGGTCACGTCGAATCCGAACGTCACGGCGTTCTCCGAGCCGAAGGTGCTCCAGGGGGACGAGTCGTTCGCTCCGGTCCTCTCGGCGTCGGCGGGTGGCACCGTGAACCTGTTCAACTCCTCGTGGGACAAGGTCTACGCCGACAACCTGTCGCACAACGGCACCCCGCGCCCGGACCCGTATCAGGTCCACGGGCTGATCGGGCTCCCGGACGGCGGCAGCCAGGACCTCACGAACCTCTCGACGTCGACCTCGTCGCAGAACCTGACGCGCGATTGGCTGTACCCGTCCGGGATCAACGGCGGGGAGGTCGCGGTCTACTACAACAACACGGGGCGGACGGTCACGACCGCCGAGGTGACGGTCGTCTACGACGGCAATTCGGAACTGCTCGGCGCGATCGCGCTCGGCAACGATACCGTCAACGGCTACGCCACGGTGCCGTTCACGAGCACCCTCACGAACCTCATCAACACCGGCGGGATGCTGAACTACCTCAACTACACGGGCGATTTCGGCGTCACCCCGTCCAAGATCTCCATCGACTTCACGGCGATCACGAACAGCCACAGCAAGACGCTCAACGCGACGACGGTCGCGCTGCTCCTCAACCCGACCCTGAGCGACAACATCCGCGCGACGGGTGCGGGCACCCACCTCAACGCGGTCGACTCCAAGCTCGACCTCACGTTCCTCTCGGTCGGCCACGGCGCCCTCGCCCAGACGACCCCGGTGCCGTGGAAGTCGCAGAAGCTCGTGCTCACCGACGGCGCGAACGCGAGCCTCGCGAACATCCGCATCCCCCACGGGGTCCCCGGCGTCTTCGAGACGAGCGCGATCCTGCCCGACAACACGAGCTCGGTCTACCTCTACCGGTGGGCGTCGGTCGGCCTCACCGGCCTCGGCGGGCTGCTTCCGGTGTACGGCGGGACGGTGACCGCGTACTACTCGTACAACGACCTCCAGGCGAACAACGCCACCACGACCGCCGCGAACGACCTCAAGACGTGGGACCCGGCGATCTGGAAGTACGTGCAGTACTGGGATGCCCTCCACCACGTGCCCGCGTATGCGACGAGCGGCTACGGTGGGAGCGCCTCCCTCCTCCTCGTCTCCAACGTCCTGCGCGGGGAGAGCCTCCCCGACGGGGTGTTCATGGGCGGCTACCGCTTCATCGTCAAGATCCCGGTCCCCACCGACAACAAGCACGTCTTCAACGGCTCGGTGAGCGCCTATCCGACCGGCGTCGCGCTCGGGACGAAGGGGTATGGCCAGGCGGACTTCCCGCGGGGCCAGAACTTCCCGTCGTACTACGCGGGGCTCGCCGAGAGCTCGTACGCCCTCGACGTCAACTCGGCGACGGTGACGAACTCGACCGCCCGGATCGGCGACACGCTCGAGGTCCTCGTGACCGTGAAGGACACCGGGACGGCGCCGGTCATCGGGCTCGAGCCGTCGCTCGAGTGGAACGCGACGGGCCATGTGAAGCTGTCCGCCCCGCTCAACCGGTCGGTCGACCTGACGGCCACCGGTACGACCGCGACGTTCGGGCTCAACTGGACGATCACCGACGCGATCACGGGCGATCACGGCACGATCACCAACCACACGTTCAACGTCGCGACCGAGTTCAACTACGACCTCGCCCGCTACGGCGGCGGGATCGTCTCCACCCCGGTCAACGTCACGATCCTCCCGAGCCTGATCCGCGTCTCCGACTTCGCGATCGCCGGCCTCGGGAGCCCGCTCTCGCTCGGCCACACGTACACGACGTCGGGCCGGCTTGCGTTCAACTCGACGGCGGGCGACGCGATCGTCTACCTGGTCGCCACGCCGGTCGGAGGCGGAACGTCGATCCTGATCGGTTCGACCTCCCACGGGGTGGGCGCGTTCTCGTTCAACTGGAAGCTCGCGAGCGGCCGCCTCGCGAACGGCACGTCGTACGACCTCTACTACTACGCGTCGTTCAACGGTCAGGTGTCGAAGGAGCAGCTCGTCGCGGGCGGGCCGTACCTCGTGCCCGCGCCGCCATCGCACGCCAAGAACTTCCTCACCGAGAAGCTGCTCGGCCTCCCGGTCTGGACGTGGATCGCGATCGCCGGCGCGATCGTCGCGGCGGCGCTCGTCTTCCTCCTCCTCGCCCGCCGCCAGGCGGCCGGCAAGCTGGTCGAGTGCGGCGAATGCGGCAACCTGGTCCCCGAGAGCTCGACGCACTGCCCCAAGTGCGGCGCCGAGTTCGAGAGCGACCTCGTCCGGTGCAGCCGCTGCGCGTCGACGATCCCGGCGAACTCCCAGTACTGCCCCGAATGCGCCGCCCAGCTCTTGGGGAAACCCGGCGAGGGCGGCCAGGACCCCGAGCGGGCCGGCTACGCCGACTTCACCGAGCGGTACCGCGCCGAGGCGAAGAAGGAGCTCGGCGAGAACTACTCCGAGGGGTCGTTCTGGGACTGGTGGAAGCGCCAGCCGACGTACACCTCGTTCAGCCAGTGGAAGCTCCAGCAGGAGCAGGGCGCGCCGCGCACCGGGATGATGGCCCCGCCGGCCCAGACGGCCGAGCGGGCCGACCCGAGCGGCCGCCGGCCGCCGTCGTCGGGCGGGGCCCCGCCC
>JASHXM010000025.1 GCA_030043545.1 Thermoplasmata archaeon
CTCGGCCTCCTCCAGGAGCGGCGACGGCAGGCCGGCGCGCCGCGCCACGTGGATCCCGTAGCTGCGGTCGGTCGCGCCCGGCACGAGCCGGTGGAGGAAGACGATCCCGTCCGGACGCTCGTCGACCGCCAGGTGCGCGACCGCGGCGCCGGCGAGGCCGGCGACCCGGCCCGTGAGCTGATGGTAGTGGGTCGCGAGCATCCCGCGGGCGCGCGTCACGTCGTGGAGGTGGCGCAACGTCGCCCAGGCGATCGCGACCCCGTCGAACGTGCTGGTCCCCCGGCCGACCTCGTCGAGCAGCACGAGCGACCGGGCGTCGGCGGCCCGGAGGATCTCCGCGACCTCGCCCATCTCGACCATGAAGCTCGACTTGCCGCGGCCGATCTCGTCGGTGAACCCCATCCGGGTGAACAGTTGGGAGACGAGCCCGACCCGGGCGTACCGCGCGGGGACGAACGAGCCGGCCTGCGCGAGCACGACGAGCAGACCGACGGCCCGCATGTACGTCGACTTGCCCGACATGTTCGGGCCCGTGAGCACGAGCAACCGGCGGCCGTCGGCGTCCAGGTCGACGTCGTTCGGGACGAACCGTTCGCCGAGGAGGCGGTCGAGGACCGGGTGGCGGCCGTCCCGGATCGTGAGCGCTCCCGAGCCGTCGACGACCGGCCGGACGTAGCCGCGGCTCTGGGCGAGGTGCGCGAACGTCGCGAGCGCATCGAGCTCGCCGACGGCCCGCGCCACCCGGTGGATCCCGGCGACGTGGCGGTCGACGTCCCGAAGGAACGTCTCCCACGCGGTCCGCTCGGCGTCGCGCGCGGCGTCGCGCGCGACGCGGAGCTGGTGGTCGAGCGCCTCGAGCTCGTCGCTGACGAACCGTTCCGCCTGGGCGACGGTCTGTCGGCGGCGGAAGTGCGGCGGGACGCGCGCCAGGTTCGGGCGGGTGACCTCGAAGTAGTAGCCGAACACCTGATTGTAGCCAATCTTCACTCCCTTTCCGCCCGCCGCGGCGACCTCGCGGCGTTCGAGGTCGGCGAGCGCTCCCAACGCCGCCGCCTCTTCGTCCCGCCATCGGTCGACCTCGGGGACGGCGCCGCGTCGGAACAGCCCGCCCGCATCGTCGGTGGGCGGCAGCTCGTCGGCGAGCGAGCGATCCAAGAGCTCGCGGAGTCCCGCGGGCGCGAGGAGCGCCTCGTGGAGGCGGCGCAGGTCGGCCGGCGCCTCCCGCTCCCCGAGGTCGGACCGGATCCGCTCGACCGCGGCAAGGCCGGTGCGCAAGCTCCCGAGCTCGGACGGCCGAACCCGCCGGCCCGCGACCCGGGTCGCGATCCGGCCCAGATCCGCCACCCCCACGAGGCGGTCGCGGATCGCGACGAGCGCGGTGCCCCGACCCACGAGCGCCGCGACGGCGTCCTGCCGGGCAGCGATGGCGAGCGCGTCCCCGAGCGGGTTCGATAGCCAGAACGCGAGGGTGCGCCGGCCGGCCGCGGTCCGACTCTCGTCCCAGCTCGCCAGCAGGGTGGCGCCGCCCGGGTCGTCCGGGTTCATCGGACGCAGGATCTCGAGGTGTCGGAGAGTCTTCGCGTCGAGGACCAGCCGCTGGCCGCTCGCCCCGCGGTCGACGAGCGCGAGGTGGGGAAGGAGGCGGGGCTGGGTCGCCCGAAGGTACGCGGCGAGGCGACGGGGCGCCTCGGCGACCTCGGCGCCCGCGCTCCCCCGCAGGGCGGCGGGAAGCTCGTCGGAGGTGACGGGGGACGGGGCGACGTCGACCCGCGCCGAGGCGAACTCTCGCCGCAGTCGCGCGAGCACCGAGGGCTCCGCGTCCGCGACGAGCAGTTCGCGGGGCTGGAACGGCGCCAGCGCCGAGAGGAGCCCGTCGGGCCCCGGACCGTCGCCGACCCCCTGGAACCACTCGCCGGTCGTGACGTCCACGGCCGCGTACCCCCACGCCCCGGCGGCCGACGGCACGACGCACGCGAGGAACGAGTGGTCCGGACCGCCCAGGATCCGATCCTCT
Source organism: Thermoplasmata archaeon (assembly GCA_030043545.1). GTDB lineage: Archaea > Thermoplasmatota > Thermoplasmata > Lutacidiplasmatales > UBA184 > Lutacidiplasma. The sequence goes on from JASHXM010000025.1 coordinate 2,015, forward strand.
ACGACCGTCCCGGGCGTGACGACCCGGGTCACGTCGCGGTGGACGAGCCCCTTGGCGAAACGGGCGTCCTCGAGCTGGTCGCACAGCGCGACCTTGTAGCCCCGCTTCACCAGCCGGCCCAAGTACGACTCGACCGCGTGGTGCGGCACCCCGGCCATCGGGATCCGCTCGCCCCGCGCGTCGGCGGAGCGCGCGGTCAGCACGACGTCGAGCTCCTTCGACAGCAGCTTCGCATCGTCCCCGAACGTCTCGTAGAAATCCCCGACCCGGAACAGGACGAGATGGCCCGGATAGCGGGCCTTCACCCCCTCGTACTGCTCGATCAGCGGGGTCGTCGCGGAGCTGGACGCCATCGGACGGTGTCGGAGCGGCCGGCGGCTTATAATCCGGAGCGCGGGTGGCGGAACAGTCGCGCCCGATGTCCCGTCGTTCCGTCCCGGTGTCCCCGATGTACCGGGCCTTGGCGCGCTACTACGATCGGGTCTACCAAGCGAAGGACTACGCCCGCGAGGTGCGCGACCTGGAGCGGGTCGTCCGCGCCGAGGGGCCCCGGCCGGCGCGCGACTGGCTCGACGTGGCGTGCGGCACCGGCCGGCACCTGGCCGTCCTCCGGCGCCGGTATCGGGTCGTCGGCGTCGACGCGAGTGCCGCGATGTTGCAGGTCGCGCGCCGACGCCTCCCCGGGGTCCGCCTCGTTCGCGGGGACATGCGGCGGTTCGATCTCCGGCGCCGCTTCGACGTCGTGAGCTGTCTGTTCAGCGCGATCGGCTACGTGCGCACCGGCCCGGAGCTCGCTCGGACGTTCCGTACGTTCGCGCGGCACCTGCGCCCCGGGGGGCTGCTGCTCGTCGAGCCGTGGGTGAGCCCGTCCGACTTCCGCCCGGGGCATGTGGCGGTCGACGTCGCACGCGGCCCGGACGGGTTCGTCGTCCGGGCGGGGATCTCCCGGCGACGGGGACGGCTCTCGTTCATCGACTTTCAGTATCTGATCGCCGAAGAGGGCGGTCGGATCCGGCATCTCGAAGAGACCGAGACGCTCCGGCTGAGCTCGGAAGCGGAGCTGCTGCGCGCCGCCCGGCGGGCCGGGCTCGACGCCCGGTTCCGGCCGCTCCCCCGGTGGCGCTCCCGGCGGGGCCGCCGCTCGTGGCTCGTCGCGCGCGCCCCGGTGGAACGCTGAGGGGGAGATTCGAACTCCCGTGGCGGAACCGCCACCGGCTCTCAAGGCCGGCGCCTTACCGGACTAGGCTACCTCAGCGCGACCGACGAACGGCCCGCGGCGGAAAAGCCCGCTCCTCGGCGGTCCCCGCCCGCCCCGCTCCGCCGCGGCCCGAGCCCGCGGGGCGGCGATGCAGGTGCCGGGAGCTCCGCGGCGGAACCCGACGGATCCGTCGATTCGAACCCGGGTGGTCAGCTTGGAGGGCTGACATCCTACCACTAGATTACACCTGCAC
>JASHXM010000232.1 GCA_030043545.1 Thermoplasmata archaeon
GCCGCCTGGAAGGCGCGGCGGTTCCGGCGGACGAACATCCGGTTGAGCGCGACCTCGACGAGCGCGACGCCCTTCAGCGTCGCGCGGGCGGCGTCCAGGTCGCCCGCGTACGGCGTCCCCTCGAGCACCTCCGCCACCGCCGGCGCGTCCCGCACGGCGAGGAGGCGCGCGTAGACGTCGGCGCCGAGGAACGCCGGGAAGTCGGGAAGGAGCCGGCCGAGCGCGCTCGCGTACGGGGACGCCACGGCCCCCCCTACGCGAGCAGCTCGCGGACCCGGTCCTCGCGCAGCCGAAGCAGCTCGTCGAACGACAGGTTGAGCCGGCGGCTCCCGTCCGTCGTCTCCGCCACGAGGCCGCCGACGATCCCGACGGCGGTCGGATCGAACAGCTTCCCCGCCGCCTTCTGGAGACGCGCGGCGTCCTCCGCGCGGCCCCGGACCCGGATCTGGCGACCGAGGTCGTCGGTCGCCGCGTCGACCATCCGCTTCAGCACCTGGGTGTACGCGTCCGACCGGGTGAAGTCGGCGAGCAGCCCCCGGGTCGCCTCGAGGGACGCCTTGAGCCGCGCCTCGCGCGCCTCGTACAGGAGCTTCCGCGACCGGAGCTTCGCGCCGGCGAGCCGCTGGGTCCGCTCGCGGGCCGCCTCCGCGGCCGCCGACGCGCGCGCGTCGGCGCGGATCCGCTCCTTCGCCGCCTCGCGCTCGACGCCGATCTTCGCCGCCTCGGCGTCGCGGGCCGACTCGACCTGGGCGAGCTCCGCCTCGCCGCGGGCGCGGATCTCCGCGAGGAGGGTCTCGAGCCCCATCCGACGGCCCGGACTACAGGATCCCGAGCAGCAGGATGATCCCGAGGACGAACCCGATGATCCAGAGCGTCTCGGGAATGACGAAGAAGAACAGCACCTGCCCGAACTTCTCGGGCTTCTCCGCGATGATCCCCATCCCCGCGGCGCCGATGCCGGACTGCGCCATGCCGGTGCCGATCAGACCGCCGGCGATCGCGATGCCGGCCGCCAGCGTCTCGTAGTCGGTCGCCATGGGGATTCCGCGCGGGCGAGCGGGGTGGGGTATATAACCGTCCCCGCCGGCGATCACGCCGCGTCGGCGTCGTCGGCCGGCGCGGCGTCCTCCGCGGCCCGGCGGCGGACCCGGAGCGCGATCGCGATCGCCCCGGCCCACGCGATCGCCCCGAGACCGTAGTCGGTCGCGCAGACGATGCAGAGCGCGTGGATCTCCGCGAGCTCGACGTAGAGGAGGTAGATCGCGAGGCCGATCCCGGCGGAGGTGAGGGCGACGAGGGCGTACGCCCGCCGGGGGTCCTCGGGCGCCCGCTCGCCGAGCGCGGCGACGACGAGGATGGCGACGAACCCGCCGATCCCCCACGCGTAATCCGGGACGCCGAGGGTCGTCGTCCGGCCGCTCTGGTCGACCAGGGCGCAGGAGAAGAACGAGTTGATCGAGCAGATCCCGCGCAGCGACGCGTCGAAGAACTCGAGCGCCGCGAAGATCGCGACGACGAGGCCCAACACCGCGGCGAGGGTCGTGATGCTGCGGAGGTCGCGGGTCCGCATCGACGGGCGGGCCTACGGGATCTGGCCGAGGTCGTAGTTGACGTTGGTGAGGTCGGCGGCCGTCCACCCGTACTCGCTCTTGAGGGTCGCCGGCGCGACGCCGACCGACTTCGCTAAGAAGCTCGCCATCCACCACGTCTGATTCGAGATCGCCGTCGTCCACGGCGCGCCCGACTCGTTCCGGACGGAGTTGTAGACGGCGGAATCCCCGGTCCCCTCGTACGACTTGAGGAGGGTCGGGTCGATGATCGACACCTGGCCGTGGACGTACTTCCCGTCGATGACGACGAACGGGATCGAGCCGCCGCTGTACGCCGTCACGTACGCGAGCTGCACGCACGACGACGTCGACGGCGGCGTGCCGTCGACCCCGCTCGTGTCCTCGCTCACCTGCACGGCGACCTTCGAGTTGCCCCCCGACGACAGGTCCGCGATGATCACCTCGGGCGTCTGGGCGTCGACGTCGACCGAGCTCGAGTAGCCCATCTCCGATCTCGTGAGCGTGGTCGGAGCGGCGCCGAACATCGAGAGCGCCTTCCAGATCGCCCAGCTGCTCGCCGAGCAGAACGGGCACCACGTCGCGCCGAAGAAGTAGAAGACTGGCTGGCCGCCCTCCGTCCACGACGGGAGCCCGTTCGGCCCGTGCCAGCCCGAGTCGCTGATCGACCCCACCGCCGAGGCGGGCGGGAGGTACGGGCAACCGAAGACGAGGACGCCGACGACCGCGATCATCCCCGAGAAGACGAGTCCCAGGATCACTCCGTTGATGACCGTCCCGCGGATGATCGAGTTCCACCGTCGTTCGGAGCTGCGGTAGAGCGCGTACAGGAGGACAGCGACGGCCCCGAGCAGGGCGAACGCGAGGTACGGGATCGCCGAGACGAGCAGCCCGACGGGCGACGGCGCGGCGTAGGCGAGCGCCGCCCAGACCCCGACGACGGCGACGACCAGGTAGGCGGCCCGGACGAGCGTCCACCGGCGCTCCCGGTCCTTGACGGGGATCCGTTTCGGCGCCGGCGCCGGCCC
>JASHXM010000026.1 GCA_030043545.1 Thermoplasmata archaeon
TGGGGACAATGGGATCCGACCCCGAAAGGGGAAGGCAATCCTGAAACCCCATCGTAGTCTGGATTGAGGGCTGTAACTCGCCCTCATGAAAATGGATTCCGTAGTAATCGCGGGTCAACATCCCGCGGTGAATGTGCCCCTGCTCTTTGCACACACCGCCCGTCAAGTCATCCGAGTTGGGTCGGAGTGAGGGTGACCCTTTTGGGTCGCTCGAACTTCGGTTCAGCAAGGGGGACTAAGTCGTAACAAGGTATCTGTAGGGGAACCTGCAGATGGATCACCTCCTAGGAACGCCGGCTGGTCCGGCGCTCCGGGTCGGATCCGTCGGCTGACGCCGCGGACCCTCTCCTCTCCTTCCGGTCCATCAACCCATTCTTGAGTAGTTACGCGATGTTTATTAGCCGCGGCCGGCTCGCACCGGTCATGCTGTCGATTCACTCCGGCCGGCCGACGCCGGCCGCGCTCGCCCCGGCCGCCCGGGCGCTCGCCGGCGGCGAACCGGTGCTGATCTTCGACGCCGCCGACCGCGAGGCGGAGACCGACCTCGTCTTCCTCTCGGAGCGGGTGACCCCCGAGCTCGTCCACCTGGCCCGCAAGGACGCGGGGGGCCTCATCTGCACCGCGATCTCCGAGGAGCTGAGGCGGCGGCTCGACCTCCCGTTCTTCTCGGAGCTCCTGGAGCTCGCCGGCCGCGAGTACCCGGGGATCGGCCGGCTCGCCGAGCGTCCCCGGTACGACGCCCGGAGCGCTTTCGGGATCACGATCAACCACCGCGCGAACTTCACGGGGGTCCCGGACAACGACCGCGCCCTCACGATCCGGAACGTCGGGGAGATCGCGCGGGACGCTCCGCAGCTGACCGACGAGGCGCTCCGCGAGCGGTTCCGGTCGTCGTTCGTCTCCCCCGGCCATGTCTACCTCCTCTACGCCGCGCCGACGCTCACCGCCGAACGAAAGGGCCATACGGAACTCGCCATCTCGCTCGCCCGGATGGCGCACTTGGGCGAGTCGGTGACCGTCTGCGAGATGCTCGGCGACTCGGGCGGCGCCCGCGCGCCGGAGGCGGCGCGCCGGTACGCGGACGATCACGGCTTCCCGTTCCTGGAAGGCTCCACGATCGTCGAGGCGTGGCGGACATGGTCGTCAGCGTAATGGCCACGGGGGTCTTCGACCTCCTGCATCCGGGGCACGTCTACTTCCTCTCGGAGGCCCGGAAGCTCGGGGACGAGCTCGTCGTCGTCGTCGCTCGGGACCAGACGGCCCGGCGGTTGAAGCACGAGCCGTACGTCGCCGAACACGTCCGCCGCGAGATGGTCGAGTCGCTGAAGCCGGTCGACCGCGCGATCCTGGGGTCGGCGACCGACATCTACGCGACGGTGGTCGCCGAGCGGCCGTCGATCATCGCGCTCGGCTACGACCAGATCTGGAACGAGGCGGAGGTCGTGCGCGAATGCGAGCGGCGCGGCGTCCCCGTGAGGGTCGTTCGGATCGGGCCGCTCCCCCACGATGACCTCGCCACGAAGCGGATCGTCGAGCGGATCCTCGAGCGGGCCGGTCGGGGCCCGGAGGCCCGGGCGTGAAGCGGATCGGCGTCGCCGACACGACGTTCGCGCGCGTGGACATGGCCCGGGCCGCGATCCGATCCCTGCAGGCACAGGGGACGGGGTTCAAGATCGTGCGCCGGACGGTCCCGGGGATTAAGGACCTCCCGGTCGCCTGCCGTCGTCTGTTCCAGGAGGACGGCGTCGACCTCTGCCTCGCGCTCGGGATGCCGGGCCGCGCGGAGTACGACCGGACCTGCGCGCACGAGGCGTCGCTCGCGCTCCTGTTCACCGGCGTCCTGGAGGCGAAGCCGATCGTCGAGTGCTTCGTCTTCGAGACCGAGGCGAAGGACGACGGCGAGCTCGACCGGCTCGCGCGTCGGCGGGCCGAGGAGCACGCTGGTAACGCGTACACGATGCTGTTCCGCCCGGAGTCGCTCACCCGGCGCGCCGGCACGGGGCTCCGCCAGGGGTTCCCCGACGCCGGGCCGGTGCGTCCGAGGGCGTAGCGCGTGCGGAACGTACGGAGAAGAATCATGGCGAAGCAGAAGAAGGACGGGGACGGGATCTGCGTTGGGATCGTAGCGAGCGAGTTCAACTTCGACGTGACACTGCTGATGCTCGAGCGGGCGAAGGAGGAGATCGAGTTCCTGGGGGCGGAGCTGGGTCCGGTCCTCAAGACCCCCGGGGTCTACGACATCCCCCTCGGCGCCAAGGCGCTGTTCGCGCGGTCCGAGGTCGACGCGGTCGTCGCGCTCGGAGCGGTCATCGAGGGCGAAACCCGGCACGACGAGGTCGTGATGAACCAGGCCGCCCGGAAGCTCGCCGACCTGTCGGTCGAGTACGACAAGCCGCTCGGCCTAGGCATCTCCGGGCCGGGGGAGACCCGGCTCCAGGCCCAGGATCGGATCGAGAACGCAGGGAACGCGGTCCGGGCCGTCGTCAAAATGGTTCGGCGGTTGCGTGAACTCGAGTAGTGAGCGGGGACCGGGTCCGGACGACAGGCTCCCGCGACCTAAGGAACGCCCGACCGAAGACCATCCCCGGGGGACTTCCGGGAGGCCGGTCACAGCCCGAGACGCCCCCTCAGGTAGTCAAACGCCGCCTTTCCCTTGCGGGTGTGGGGGGTCACTTCGAACCGGCCAGGGGCGATCTGACGCCCTCCGCTCGCGAGCGCGCTCTCCAGCCGAGCGTGCCCGACCTCGACGGTGACGTCCGCGGGCACGGCCGGTCCCTCGGTGATCGTCGCGCGCCCCTCGCCGTCGACCGTGAGCGAGGCGCTCCCCTGTTCGGTCGTGAACACCCAGGTCTGGGGCAGGTACGCGCGGAGCATCCCGCCGAACATGCCTCCCAGTCGCGGGCGAACCTCGTGCTCGGCGCGGGCGGCCAGCGGCTCGAGGAGCTCCCGCACGCTCGCCACGCGACGGGAACCTCGGGCCCCGCCTTTATCCCTCCCGTGCGAACCGCCAAACCGTTTAGTGGCGAGCCGACTCCCCGGACGCGGGGCGGGACCGACGCCAGCGCGGGAGTCGTACGACGAGCTCCCATCGACCCAGGACCGCGCGATCGAGCTGCTGCGCGTCGGCGCTCCCGACGGCACCCGGGTCGTCGCCGCGCGTCAATCATCGGGACGGGGCCGGCTCGACCATGCTTGGTCGTCGCCCCGAGGGGGCCTCTACGTTTCGATCGTCGTCTCGGTGCCGATCGGCCGTGCCTCGCTCCTCCCGGTCGCGATCGGGGCGACGCTGGCCGACCGGCTCCGGCGGGAGTGCGGAGTCGCGACCCGGCTGAAGTGGCCGAACGACCTTCTGGTCGTCGACGGCGTCCTCGGCCCCCGCAAGCTGGCCGGCGTACTCGTGGATGGCATCGGCCTCACTCCCGAGGGCTTCCTCCGGTGCGTCGCGGGGATCGGGGTCAACGTGGCCCTTCGCCGCGAAGAGCTCCCGACCGAGCTCGCACCGACGGTGGCGATCCTCGCGGAAATCGCCGCGATCCCCCCCTCACTCCCCTCGGTCGAGACGGCGACCGCCGCCGCTGTCGACTCCGCCGCTCGGGCGCTCGCGAGCGAACCGGGGACCCAGCAACTGCTCGAGGAGATTCGACGCATGTTGTACGGGCTCGGTCGGTCCGCGATCGTGGACGGGGTACGGGTGGGCCGGATCGTCGGGGTCGCCGATGACGGAGCGCTCGAAGTCGACGGGGCGGCCGGGCGGGTGGCGATAAGAACCGGCGACCTTCGGGTGGACGAGCCCGAATGAGCGACGCGTTCGACCGGTGGTCGGTCCTCCAGCGGAAGGCGAAGGAGGGAGGCGGCGAAGAGCGGGTGAAGCGCCACCGCGCGGCCGGGAAGCTCACCGCTCGGGAGCGACTCGAGTCGTTCTTCGACCCCGGGACGTTCACGGAGATCGACGCGTTCGTCGTCCACCGGGTCCAGTCGTTCGGGCTGGGAGAACGGAAGGTCCCCGGGGATGGCGTCGTCACCGGATGGGGCGACGTCGGGGGGCGCCCGGTGTGTGCCTTCGCCCAGGACGCGACAGTGTTCGGCGGGGCGCTCGGGGAGGCGCACGCGATGAAGATCGTCAAGATCATGGAGACGGCGCGCAAGGCCGGCGTGCCGATCGTCGGGCTCAACGACTCCGGGGGCGCCCGGATCCAGGAGGGGGTGATGAGCCTCGGCGGCTACGGCGAGGTGTTCTTCCGCAACGTCCTCCTGTCGGGGGTCGTCCCGCAGATCTCCCTCGTCCTGGGTCCGTGCGCGGGAGGGGCCGTCTACTCACCAGCGATCACCGACTTCGTTGTGATCGCCCGGACCGGCCAGATGTTCATCACCGGCCCCGACGTCGTCAAGGCGGTCACCGGGGAGGAGGTTTCGATGGACGAGCTCGGCGGCGCGCAGGCGCATGCCGAGCGGTCCGGGGTCGCCCACTTCACGACCGGGTCGGACGCCGATGCGATCGCGCTCGCCCGTCGGCTGCTCGCGTACCTGCCGCTCAACAACCTCGAGGAGCCGCCGCGGTCGGAGGCGGCCGCGCCGACGGACGCCGCCGCCCAGGAGCTCGCCCGGGTCGTCCCCGAGGACGCGCAGGCGCCGTACGACGTGCACGCGGTGATCGACCGGGTCCTCGACCCGGGGTCGTTCCTCGAGGTCCAGTCGGCGTTCGCCGGTAACCTCGTCGTGGGACTCGCCCGCCTCGCGGGGCGGCCGGTCGGGGTCGTCGCCAACAACCCCGGGGTCCTCGCCGGGACGCTCGACATCAACGCCTCGACCAAGGGGGCCCGGTTCGTCCGGTTCTGCGATGCGTTCAACCTCCCGCTCGTGACGTTCGTGGACGTCCCCGGATTCCTGCCCGGCACCGCGCAGGAGCACGGCGGGATCATCCGACACGGCGCGAAGCTCCTCTACGCGTACGCCGAGGCGACCGTCCCCATGTTGACGGTGATCCTCCGCAAGGCGTACGGCGGGGCGTACGACGTGATGTGCTCGAAGCACCTGGGCGGGGACCTGAACCTCGCCTGGCCGACGGCGGAGATCGCTGTGATGGGGTCGGAGGGGGCCGTGAAGATCCTCTTCCGCAAGGAA
>JASHXM010000233.1 GCA_030043545.1 Thermoplasmata archaeon
CGGCCCTCGACCCCCTCGACGGAGAGCGCGTCGTGGATCGACCGGGCGGGGTGATCCTGCGGCATGAACAGGACGTCGTTGTTCCAGAACTCGGTTTCCAGGATCGGCCCCTCGGACTGCTCGAAGCCGAGCCCGAGGAGGATCTCCTCGAACCGCTCGAGCCAGGCCAGGTACGGGTTCGGGCGGGCCCCGGTGAGGAACGGCACGGGCGCGCGCACGTCGTACGGGCGGAACGCGCGGCTCCGCCACGCGCCGCTCGAGAGGATCGCGGCGGTCATGGCCCCGATCGGCTCGGCGCCCTCCGGGGCGAGCGGGAGGCGCCGGCCCTCCTCCGAAGGCGCCCATCGCTTGCGAGACCGCCGCTCCGTCTTGACCAGCCCCCGGCGCTCGAGCGACTCGACGACCGCCGGATCGACCTCCGGGTCGCCGGAGTCGACCTGACCGAGGACGACCTCCTCGGGAAGCGGGCCGGGCGGAGGGCCACCGCCAGCCGCCCATCGGAGCGGCACGCCGTCGGCGAGAAGTCCGCGGCGTCGGAGGATCCCGATCGCAGCCGACCGCTCGTCGTCCCGCCAGCTCGCCAGCACCGGGTCGCTCAACGCGAGCGACTCCCGGGACGCGAGGGCGTCGATCAGCCGCCGCTCGGGGAGGCCGTTCGTGCGCGCCTCGTGGCCCCGGGGGGTCAGGCGGCGGACGACCTCCGCCTCCTCCTCTACGGTCGCGAGGTGCTTCGAGCGGAGCCGTTGGAGCGCGCCCCGGACCTGGTCGTCGGGGAGGCCCGCCCGACGGGCGACCTCCGCCTCCTCGACCGGCGCGTCGGTGGCGTCGCGCAGGCAGACCAGCACCGAACGCTCCGGCCCCGAGACGGTCACCGGGGTCGCACCGTCCGGAGCCGGCTCGGAAGCTCCGGGCACGCCGGCCCGACGGTGTCGCCGATTAAGGCGTTTCGGGAAAATCGCCCGACGGGGTCGGCCGGCCCCCGTGCGGCCGGTCGGTGTGGCCGGCTACGACCGGATCGGCTTCGTGTATCCGGGCGGGAGGTGAAAGTGTCCCGGTCCGCCGAACGGATCCGGACGGGCCGTCGGCGGCTCGTGCCGCAGGCCGGCCAGGTACGCGTCGACCGCGACGACCGCCTCCATCGCGGCGCCCATCGCGTAGACGACGGAGCGGCCCCCGACCGCGAACACCCCCGGGATCGCGGTGGCGAACCCGGGACCTTTCCCCTCCGGCCACCCTTGCGACGTGACCCGAAGGTCGAGCCCCCCGTCGAAGCCGACGAGGTCCGCCTTCTGGCCGACGGCGACGATCAGCGTGTCGCACGGGATCGTCTCCTCCGACCCCGCGACGAGGACGGGCGTCCGGCGGCCTCCCGCGTCCGGCGGACCGAGTTCGACCGACCGGACGACGAGCCCCTCGACGTGGGTCGTGCCCCGGATCGCGACCGGCGCGCGCTGGAAGACGAACCGGATCCCTTCGTGCTCCGCGCCGGCGATCTCCTCGGGGTCGGCGGGCATCTCGGCGCGGCCGCGCCGGTACACGAGCGTGACCGATCCGCCGTCGGTCTTCCGGAGCGCCGTGCGCACCGAGTCCATCGCGACATCGCCGCCGCCGACGACCACGATCGATCGGCCGACGGGTACCGAGACGCCGCCGTTCGTCTCCTTCAAGAACTCGAGCGCCGGGATCACGCCCGGCAGCTGCTCGCCGGAAAGGCCCAGGCTCCGGTGGTCCGGCGTCCCGACCGCGATCACGACGGCCGCGTACCCCTCCGCGCGGATCGCGTCGAGCGTCCGTCCGCGCCCGACCTTGTCGCGCGGGACGAAGGTGACGTCAAGGCCGCGGAAGCGGGCGACGTCCTCCTGGACGTCCGCGTCGGTCATCCGGTACGCCGGGATCGTCTGCATCAGGCCCCCGACCCGGGGCTCCTGCTCGAACACCGTGACCGAGTAGCCGCGGACCCCCAGGTCCCACGCGGCCATCAGACCGGCCGGACCCGCCCCGACGACCGCCACGCGCTGGGGGATCGGGCGAGACGGGACGTAGACGAGGTCGCTGTTCCCGAAGTCGAGCGCCGCCCGCTTGAGGTGGCGGATCGCGATCGGCACGCCCTTCTTCGTGATCACGCACGACTCCTCGCAGTAGTGGTAGCAGACCTTGCAGAGCGACGTCGCGAGCGGGTCGTCCCGCAGCGTGACGCGGGCCGCCCCGTCGAAATCCTCGGCGGCGATGAGCCGGATGTACTCCTTGCAATCCTGCGTGATCGGGCACGCCTCGACGCACCAGGGCCGGTGGCACTGGATGCACCGCTTCGCCTCCAGCACCGCGGCCTCCTTCGAGTAGGCGTGGAGCACTTCGCGGAAGTCGCGGGTCCGCTCGGCCGGCGCCTCCTCGGGCACCGGGACCCGGACCGGGTCGAGCTTCGGGGGCGTCGGCCGGGCCGGCGGAGGATCGGGAGCCATGCGAACCGCCCAAGTACCGGGGGCGGCGGTAATACGGTTGAGGGCAGCGCGGCCGGGGGCGGGCGACTTATACCGGCACCGGTGTGAGAGGGTGTCCCGCGGGACCCGGAGGCGCGTCGATGGTCCTCGATTCACTCGGGAAGTCGCTCCGCGGCGTCCTCCAGAAGATCGCGAAAGGGTCGGTCGTCGACGAGGCGCTCCTCGGCGACGTCATCCGCGACATCCAGCGCGCGCTGCTGCAAGCGGACGTCAACGTCCAGCTGACGCTCGATCTCACGAAGCGGGTCCGTCGGCGGGCGACCGAGGAGAAGCCGCCGTCCGGCGCGAGCCTCCGGGACTTCCTGGTCCGGATCATCTACGAGGAGATCCGAGGGATCCTGGGGAAGGACCGGCCGTTCGACGCGAAGCCGATGCGGATCCTGCTCGCCGGCCTGTTCGGGCAGGGGAAGACGACGACCGCGGGAAAGCTCGCCCGGTACCTCCAGAAGAAGGGCGTCCGGGTGGCGCTCGTCGCGGCGGACATCCACCGGCCGGCGGCGATCGACCAGCTGGAACAGCTCGCGAAGAAGATCGGCGCCGACTTCCACGCCGACCGCAACGAGCGCCGCGCGGAGGTGATCGTCCGCGATGCGCTCGCGAAGATCCCCCCGCACACCGCCGTGATCCTCGACACGGCCGGCCGCAGCGGGATTGACGCCGAGCTGATCGAGGAGCTGAAGCGCATCCGAACCGTGGCCGCCCCGGACGAAGTGCTCCTCGTTCTCGACGCCGCGATGGGGCAGGCGGCCGGGCGGAGCGCCGACGCGTTCCACAAGGCGGTCGGCCTCACGGGCGTCGTGCTGACGAAGCTCGACGGGTCGGCGAAAGGCGGCGGCGCGCTGTCGGCCGTCGCGGCCAGCGGCGCCCCGATCCTGTTCATCGGCACCGGCGAGCACCTGGACGAGCTCGAGCGGTTCGAGCCGACCCGGTTCGTCTCGCGGCTCCTCGGCATGGGGGATATCCAGACGCTCCTCGAGCGGTTCGAGGAGCTGTCGAACAAGGAGGCCGCCGAGGAGGCCGCGAAGCACCTGATGCGGGGGAAGTTCACCCTCCGCGACATGCGGGCCCAACTGGAGTCGTTGGGTCAAATGGGACCGATGTCGAAGATCCTCTCCATGTTCCCGGGGTTCGGCGGCGCGAAGCTCGACGACCAGCAGCTCGACGCCACCCAGGCGCGCCTGCGTCGGTTCCGGGCGATCCTCGACTCGATGACCGCGGAGGAGCTCGACGACGCGGCACTGATCAAGGCGGAGCGGATCCACCGGATCGCCCGGGGGAGCGGCCAGAAACCGCAGGAGGTCCGCGCCCTGCTGAAGCAGTACGAGACGACGCGGCGGGCCGCCCACGGCATCGTCTCGAACCGTCGCCTGCGTCGCCAGATCGAGAAGCAGTTCACCGGCGGGGCCCCGGTCCCCTCGGAGTGAGGCCCCGTCGTCCGCATGGACCCGACCAGCGTCGCCGAGGCGGTCGCCGGAGGCGCCCTCCTCTTCGCGCTCCCCGGATTCACGGTCGCCCGCGCGACGTTCCCGGAGTGGCAGTTCACGGGCCCCGACGGGGCCCGCCACGCGCTCGAGACCGCGACGCTCGCCTTCGTCCTCAGCGTCGGCCTCACGATCGTCGTCGGCTCGATCCTGCTCGGAGCCGCACCGGGCGGGTTCGCGGCCGGCTGGAGCGACCCGCTGTTGGAGGCGTGCCTCGCCGCGGTCACGGTGATCGCGTTCGGGATCGGGGCCGTCCGGGGGGCGTATCGTCGGGAGCCCCCGACCGCCCGTCGGCCGATCGAGCCGGGGAGCGAGGGGGCGTGGGAGCTCGGCCGCCAGTTGGACCGCCTCGAGCGGGAGCGGCGAGCGCTGATCGCCGGGGGCGCGGCGTCCGGTGCGGAGACGGCGTCGGTCCGGCTCCGCGAGGTCGAGGCCCGGATCGAGGCGCTCGAGCAACAGCGGGAGGCCGAATACGCCCGCTAGCTCGAAGTCGCGGGAGCCCCGCTCCGCGCCGAAGCTGATCGTCGTCGTGCGCGGCGAGCTCCGGCTCACCCCCGGGAAGGTCGCCGTGCAGGTCGCGCACGCCGCCGTGATGCTCGCGCAGCGCGGGAGGAGCGCCGACCCGCGCCGCCTCGACGCCTGGCTCGACACGGGCCAGAAGAAGGTCGCGCTCGAGGTCGACACCCTGGCCGAGCTCGAGGCGATCGAACGGAGGGCGCGGGCGGCCGGGATCCCGACGGCGTGGGTCGACGACGCCGGCCTCACCGAGGTCGCGCCGGGGACGCGGACGTGTCTGGGCCTCGGACCCGCGCTCCCGTCGGAGATCGACCCGATCACCGGAACGCTGCGGCTCTACTGATCGACGCGGCCCCGTTGGGTCGCGGAGGGTCGGTAAAAGGAAGAGAGGAAAGGGTTCGATCGGCGGACCGGGCGCCGGTCCGACGCGTCGCGGGGATCAGATCTCGGCGTCTCCCCCCGACTTCGGGTCGGTGTCCATCGGAGCTTCCTCGCCGTCGGGCGAGCCGGACGAACCCGTCTCCTTCTCGGACCATCCCTTCGGGGGCGTCGCGGGCGGGCGCCGCCCGGCGAACACCGCCGCGAGGATGAAGCCGATCACCGCGAGCGCCGCGATCCCTCCGATCACCTCGTAGGCGAGCGTCGAGAGGTACGTGCTGCTCGGCTTCGACGAGGAGGTCGAGGTCGGCGAGAAGCCGACCGTGACCGTCTTCGTCGCGCCGTTCACCGTCACCGTACCCGCGGTCGCGTTCGCGGTGTAGCCCGAGATCCCCGAGAAGCCGTACGACCACGTGCCGTTCGCGACGGCGAAGGAGATCGACGTGCCGGCGGCCGCCGACTTCGACGTCCCGTCGAAGTAGACCGTCCACGGCGTGCTACCGGAGAGCCCGGTCTCCTTGAAGGTGACCGCGAACGTCTCCGGGATCACGCTGAAGACGAGCACCTCCGTGACCGTGCCGTTCGCCACCGTGACCTTCCCGGTCGCCCCCGGACTGACCATGTACGCCGCCGGTACCCCGACGGTGTACGCCCAGGAGC
>JASHXM010000234.1 GCA_030043545.1 Thermoplasmata archaeon
CAGTGGGTGGCGACCGCGTTCCACCTGAGCGACCACGAGCGGTACCAATGGCTGAACGACGTCGTCTGCGTCGGTGCCGGGCAGGTACGGCCGAAGCCGACCCCCACGCCGGACAACCCGAGCGACCTCGTGCTCGACGTGGCGGAACTCATCTGGGAACCGCTCGGCGAGCGGTGAGTAAGCGGTCCCCGCTCGCCCGGCAGCCGAACGCCGATCGGGGGCTACTTCGAACGGCACGGGTCGGACCGTTTCGGCGTTCCGCCCCGATATCAGACTCCGAGGATTGCGAGGAACGGTGCGCGACTCCCTCTGGATTCCCGGTCTCGTCGCCCTCCTGCTCGGGGGGCTGCTGCTCGTCGGCGGGGTTGCGCTCAACACGCCCAAGGTCGAGACCCAGACGGTGGTGGCCGGCACGCCGTGGGATTTCGCGCCGACCGGGCTCACGCCGGTGACCGCGACCGTCCAGTGGTCCGGAGGGACCGGCGCCACGATCACCTATCTCGTCACGAACGCCAACTCTCCGTTCGGGTTCAGCTGCGGCGGCGGGGGCCAGCTGATCGCCTCCGGGGAGGGGGCGTCCGGGTCGTTCTCGGTCTCGGTCGATCCGGGGGTCCAGTACCTCATCTACGGATGCGACGGATCGAGCCCGGCCACGCTCGGGTTCAAGCTCACGCTCTCCGGCGGGATCACGGTCGTGGAGCTCCTCAGCGTCCCTCCGATCGCGGGCGGGGGCATCCTCCTCTATCTCGGCGTTCGGGCGCCGGTTGCGAGCGACGCCGAGCACGCGAGGATCTTCGGGCCGAGATCGCCGTCCGGACCGCCGGAGCGACCGCGGGACGGTCCGACGTAGCCGGTGCGTCGCGGTCGGCGCGATCGCCTCGCGCGCGGCCGCTCGGTCGCGGGCACCAAGCGTTCCCGAAGGCCGCGCGGCACATGGACCCGGATCCGGAGTGTTTTACGGGCCGAGGAGTTGCGATAGTTCGGGGCCGGGGTCCCCGTCGCCATGGAGCGGAAAGCGATCCTCGCCATCGTGGGGGTCCTGATCCTCCTCGCCGTGGTGGTCGCCGTCGAGCTCTCCGCTCCCCTCGGACTGCTGATGATCGTCGTGGCCGTGGTGTTGGCGGTCCTGGCGGTCCGTCGGGCCGAGCGGGGGGATCCCGTGTTCTTCCCGGCGGTCCGCAATGCGCTCGACGACCGTCGCGAACGGCTCGCGGCGGAGAACACGCCACCCCCGCCGTGCTGGCGGTGCGGGCGACAGAGCCCACCGGGGTCGGACGAGTGCGTGGGCTGCGGTGCCTCGCTCACGGCGTAGCACCGGGACGGGCGCGCGTCGACCCCCCCGCCCCGCGCGGCACGGACGAGCCGAGCCCCTCCTCGGAGACGGGCGACGGCCGGAGACTCGGGCCCGACCGACCGGCGACGAGTGGACTGGTCGGGATTTGAACCCGAGGCCTCCGGTTTGCAAAACCGGCGATCTTCCGGACTGATCTACCAGCCCACGACCGGGCACGGCCCGCCCGGTGAGTTAGCGTTTCGGTCGGACGGCGGGGGCGACGGCCCGCCACGCCCGGTCGAGGTTCGGCACCGTCGGCCGGCGGGCGATCTCCGCCGGGTCGACCCAGTCGAACGCATCGTTCTCCCAATTGAGTCGGACCGCGGCGTCCCGGGTCCGGATGCGGAACGGCTGGGCCGCGTACACCGTCCCTCCGTCCCGGGCGTAGATCGGCGGGGCGGTGCCGAGGACCGTCAACGCCGCCGGAGGCAGGGACGTCTCCTCGAGGATCTCGCGGAGCGCCTGCCCCTCCGCGGTCGGGTCCTCGAGGAACCCGGAGACACCGGCCCATCGGCCTTGAAAGCTCCCGACCTGGCCGGACCGTCGCAGGAGCAGGATCCGGCCGTCGTCGCGCTCGACGAACGCGGTGACGACGCGTACCTCGCGGACCGACGACAGACGGACCACGCCCCGGTCGCCGTCGACGACGAGCCGGTCGGCGTCCCGGAAGACGTTGGCCGGTAGCCCGCCGACGACGGGGACCGACGCAGGTCCGGGCGCGTTCGGTGAGGTCTCGACGATCACGGCCGCCGTCGTCGGGGGGGCCAGACCGGGTCCGGGCCAGTCGGGGCCCGGGGTGACCCAGACGACCGGGTCGCTGCCGGACGGGACGTCGCTCGGCAGTCGATCGACGCAGCGAGCGACTCCGTCGGACCGCCCGGCCGCGAGTCCGACGCCCGCGAGCTCCATCGCGCACGCCACCCGGCCGGCCCACTTCCCGCTGTCGGACGGAGGAAAGCCCTTGTACGGACCTCCGGTCGTCGCCGCGTGCGTCTCAGCGCCTTCTCCGTCGCCGACTCGTACGCGGACCGGCCGGAGGACGACGGACGCCTCCCGGAGCTCGTCCGGCTCGCGCCGGTGCTCGAGGAGTCCGGGTTCGGAACGCTCTGGGTCGCCGAGCACCACTTCGGCCGGACCGGGGCGTGTCCGGCCCCCCCCGTGCTGCTCGCCGCCTGCGGCGCGGTGACGCGGTCGCTCCGACTCGGCTCGCTCGTGAGCGTGCTCCCGTTCCATCGACCGATCGATGTCGCCGAGGAGTACGCCACGCTCGACCGTCTGCTCGGCGGTCGACTCAACTTCGGCGTCGGCAGCGGTTACCTCGCCTCCGAGTTCGACGGGTTCGGCGTCGACGCCGCGACGAAACGCGAGCGGTTCGACTCGGCCCTCGATCTCGTCCTTCGGGCGTGGTCCGGGGCGCCGGTTCGCGCGGGCCCGGACTCCGCACCCGTGACGCTCAACGTACTGCCGGTCCAACGCCCCCACCCCCCGGTCTGGGTCGCCGTCCAGCGGCGGGAGGCGATCCCGCATGTCGCCCGGCGCGGCTACGGGGTGGCGCTCATCCCGTACGCGACGGTCTCTGGGATCGAGGAGCTCGCCGCGGAGATCCGGGAGTACCGCGCCCACCTCCCCGCCGGCGTCCCCGGTGCGGTCGCCGTCGCCGTTCACCTGTACGCCGGGGATCAACCCGACCTCGCCCGCTCCGCGCTCGACCGG
>JASHXM010000027.1 GCA_030043545.1 Thermoplasmata archaeon
GTGACCCTCGGCGAGCGGGTGGTGATCGAGTCGGACGCTCGTGTGGCCGACACGATCGCGATGGACGGGGTCGTGGTCGGTCGCGGCGCCACGGTCGAGTCCAGCGTGCTCGGGCCGGGAGCGCGCGTCGCGCCCGGAGCGCGCGTCGTCGGCGCCGTGATCGGCGCGCCCGACGAGGGCACGCCCCGACCCTAGTCCGGCTCGCTCCGCGCCGCGTTCCGGCCAGCGGACGAGGAGGGGGCGACTTCGGAAGCCGATTCGTCCGAGGGCCTCGTGGATTCCGACGGGCGGAGAAGTCGTGCCCGGAGCTTGCCGAGCGCCGGTACCGCACGGACGACGAGGTACATCGCGAACATGATTGCGACAATGAAGAACGTCGTCGGCTCGGGACTCTCGTAGAATCCGATGAACGAGCCGGCCCACATGCCGAACAGCGCCACGAGGACCGAGATCGTCACAGCGTAGAGCGGCCGCCGCGCGAGGCGTACGGCGATCGCGCCAGGGGTGACCGTGAGCGCGAAGATCAGGAGCACCCCGATCACCGTGACCGCGATCGAGATGACGACGGCGATGAGCAGCATGAAGACGACGCCGAGGAGGGTGGTGTGCATCCCCCGGGCGGTCGCGACCTCCTCGTCGAGCGAGACGAACAGCAGCCGACGGAACAGGAGGATCGCGACGGCCAGCGTGGGAAGGAATGTCCAGAAGGTGTACTCGAGCTGGTACGGGAGGATCCCCACAACCTGGCCGAACAGGATGGAGTACGCCTCGGTCGCGAAGCCGTTGTAGTAAGCGAGGAACAGGAGCCCGAGCCCGAGGACGAAGGCGAGGACGGTCCCGATCTCGACGTCCCGATGCGAGGCCCGGGGCCCGAGGAGGGCGATCCCGGTCCCGGAGGCGGTCGTCGCGACGAGCAGCCCGTAGAACGGGTTAACCGCGAACAGGACCGCTCCGGCCGCGCCCGAGAAGCCGAGGTGGCCGAGCGCGTGGGCCGCGAACGAGGAGCGTCGGATCACGACCAGATAGCTCACGACCCCGGCGAGGATCGCGATCATCGTGCCGGCCTCGAACAGGTTCACCATGAACCCGTACAGGAGCATCTGGCGGACGTCGCCGACCAGGTTCCAGTTCCACCAGACCCACGTAAGCTTCGTCACGAGTCCCCCGGGTCGGGATGCACGTCCTCGCCGCCGACGATCACGAGGTTACCGCGGGAGTCGTGGAGCACCTCGACCGGCACCCCGTACAGGGCGGTCAATCCCTCGGTCGTCAGCACTTCCTCGGGCGTCCCCGTCGCCACGCGGCCGTTGGCGATGTAGATCACTTTGTCGAGGCAGCGGATCAGCGGGTTGATGTCGTGCGCGACCAGCAGCGTGGTCACCCCGCGGCTCCGGACCAGGCCGTGGACCACCTCCACCAACTCGCGCGATCGGCGGAGATCGAGGTTCGCGAGCGGTTCGTCCAGCAGGAGCATCTCAGGCCGGGAGACGAGCGCCTCCGCGAGGAAGATCCGCTGCAGTTCGCCACCGGACATCCCTCCGAGGGGTTGCCGGGCGAGCTCGGTCGCACCGACGGCCGCGAGCGCCTCGTCCGTCGCCTCCCGCTCCGCCCGGAGGGCCGACGGGGTGACGGGAGGGAGCCACCGCAGGCCGCGCCGACGTCGGGGGTCGGTGAAGTTCAACCGGACGAGCTGGACCGCCTCGACGTTCGTTTCCCGATCGACCAGGTGGGTCTGCGGGACGTAGCCCACCTGCGGCTGCCCGCGACGCGGGGGGGCGTTGAAGACGCGGAGCGTGCCCGCGTCCGGTCGGATGAGACCGAGAAGGAGGCGGAACAGCGTGGTCTTGCCGGCCCCGTTCGGTCCGATGATCGCTACGAACTCGCCGCGCTGGACCCGGAACGTCGCGTCTCGCCACACGGTTCGGCCGCCGTAGGCGACCCGGAGACGATCGGCGACCAGGACGTCGCCGTCCCGGGGGGACGTCGCCGGGCGACGGAGCGCGGCGTCGTGCACCCTTACTCACCGAGCGCGTGTGCGTCCAGCCCGACGTAGAGGTTGTACAGGATTGCGCCCATCCACACCTGGAAGGTGTAGTTCGGCGGCGCGATCGTTTCGGTGACGCTGATCACGCTCACGTTGTTCTCCTGCGCGATCGTTTTCATGCTGGTGGTCAGCGGCGTGACCGTTTGGGCGTTGAACGCCAGCACGTGCACGTTCCCGCTCATCAGCTGGCACTCGAACTGGACGACGCTCTGATCCGGCGGATCGTTCGCTTCGGCGACCGCTTCCATGAATGCGGGTGGCGAGACGAGGTCGAGGTCCGTCGCGTTCGCGAGGTAGACGAAGATGCTCTCGGTGGCCGCCACCTCCGCGCCGGCGAAGTGGTGCCGGATGTGCCCCACCTCCTCGTAGAGCACCCCCAGCGAGGCGGTGACATTGTTGTACTGATCGGTGAAGTACGTCGTGAGCGACGGGGCGATCGCGGTGAGATTGTCGTACATCCACCCGACGGTCTCATTGACGTACGTCGGGTTGTACCACAGGTGCGGGTTCCCCGTCACGATGCCGCCGGTCACCTTCACCCCGAGGCTGTCGCCGACGTTCAGCACGGTCTGACCGGTCTTCCCGTCCGCCCCGATCAGCGACGTGGCCCAGTCGTCGTACCCCACGTTGTTCACGATGATGTACTGGGCGTGGGCGATCGCCTTCGCGTCGGTGTCGTTCGCCTCATACTCGTGCGGGTCGGTGTTCGGATCGGAGATGATGCTCGTCACGTTGACATGGGTCCCACCGATCTGGGAGACCAGGCTTCCCCAGAAGTTCTCGGCGGCCACGACCTGGATCACGAGGGATGACGGCGACCCGACGGCCGTCGGCGCTCGCGGAGCGGCTGCGGACGGGAGGTTCGGGGTCGCGGCCGGTGCCGGGGCGGACACCGGCGCCACGCTTGTCGGGGTGGGCGTCAGCGACACTCCCGCGCAGAGCGACGGATGGCTGAGGACGTAGCCGGCGACCACTCCCGTGGCGATCAGCCCGCCGACGACGCCGAGGACGATGGCGTACTTCGTGACCCGGGTGAGCTTCTGCATCGGTCCCCCTCCCCGCTCGGTCTAGGGGGCCCGTCCGGTATGGCAGGGTGCGATCGGTTCGCCGTGGGGACACTCCGCCGGATGGCGCTGCGCGCGGCAGACCTCCTCGACGGTCCGGTGCGACAGCGCGAGGTCGATCTCGCGCGCGGCCGCACAGGTCTCCGCGGGGGCCAGCCCGAGGTTTCCGAACAGCGTCTCGGCGACGCGGTGGTGGCGCTGGTACTCGTCGAGGGTCCGACGGCCGCGCTCGGTCACGCGGCTCTTCCCGCGGTACCGTTGGACGAGACCGAGCGATTCGAGCGGGGTCAGGTGGTTCAGCGCCGACGGCGCACTGAGGTGAAGGCGGGACGCGACCGCGTTGAGCGGGGCACCGCGGCCGGCCGTCTCGCACCGGGCGACGGTCAGGAGGGTGTCGAGTTGTCGGCGGGTGAGGCGCTGGAGCGCTTCCATCGAGTCGGGCAGGCCCGCGAACGGACTTAAAGCCTGCTCTAAAAATTAGTACCTATCAACTATTCCGCGTGGCCCGCGACCCTCGTTGAGCGTCGGTCACACGGCCGGCCCCGTG
>JASHXM010000235.1 GCA_030043545.1 Thermoplasmata archaeon
GCAGGCGGTGCGCGAGATCGAGGGGCAGATGACCGCGGTCGACGAGCGCGTCCAGCTGCTCTCCCGCCGGCTCGACGCGGCGTCGCGGTCCGCCAGCGCGGGGTCCGATGTGGGCCGCCATTAAGGCGCGACTTCGGCGTCGCTCCGAGACCGACGAAGAGCCCCCACCCGCGTCCTCCCCACCGGCTCCAGCGCGCCCTTCGGCCGCGCCTCCGTCTCCGAAGTCGCCCCGATCCGGACCGGCGCCGACCCCGTCCTCGCCTCCGGCATCGGACGAGGAGCTGTTCGGGAGCGGGGTCTTCGCACGTCGGCTGAAGGACGAGACGATCGACGACGTTCTCGACGACCTCGAGATCGTCCTCCTCGAGTCGGACGTCGCCCTCCCGGTCGTCGAGCGGCTGCGACGAGATCTCTCCAAGGAGCTCGCCGGTCGCAAGCTCCGTTCGGGGGTCGAAGCCGAGAGCGCGATCCACGCCGTCCTGGAACGGTCGGTCCGGTCGATCCTCGCGCAGCGTCCGGTCGACCTCCCGGCCGCGATCCGCTCGGCGGCCACGAAGCCGTACGTGATCCTGTTCGTCGGCGTGAACGGCACCGGCAAGACCACGACCGTCGCGAAGTTCGCGGGGTGGCTGCGGGCGCAGGGGCTCTCGAGCGCGATCGCCGCGGGCGACACGTTCCGCGCCGGCGCGATCGATCAGCTGCTCGTGCACGGGGAGCGGCTGGGCGTCCGGGTCGTCCGGCAGCCCGAAGGGGCGGACCCGGCGGCGGTCGCGTTCGACGCGATCGCCCACGCGCGGGCGAAAGCGGTCGACGTGGTGCTGATCGACACCGCGGGGCGCCAGCACACGAACGAGAACCTGATCGAG
Source organism: Thermoplasmata archaeon (assembly GCA_030043545.1). Classification (GTDB taxonomy): domain Archaea; phylum Thermoplasmatota; class Thermoplasmata; order Lutacidiplasmatales; family UBA184; genus Lutacidiplasma. The sequence goes on from JASHXM010000235.1 coordinate 867, forward strand.
GAGGCGAAGAAGATCCGGCGGGTCGCCGCGCCGGCGCTCACGCTGTTCGTCGGGGACGCGCTCACCGGCAACGACGTCGTCGAGCAGGCGAAGCTGTTCGACCAGGCGCTCGGCATCGACGGCCTCGTCCTCACGAAGCTCGACGCCGACACCAAGGGGGGCGCGGCGCTGAGCGCGACGTACGTGACGAAGAAGCCGATCCTGTTCGTCGGCGTCGGGCAGGGGTACGGCGACCTGGTCCCGTTCGATCCGGATTGGATGGTGCGTCGGCTGTTCGCGGAGGGGGCGGCCGGGTGACGGTCCGCCAGGACGTCGTCCTCGTCCGCCCGAAGGAGGACGGGAACGTCGGGGCGGTCGCCCGCGCGGCCCGGAACTTCGGGGCGGACCGGCTCCTCCTCGTCGCCCCGCGGGCGCGCGTGGGGGCGGTCGCCCGGCGCCGGGCGATGGGCGGTCTCGCGCTGCTCGCGTCCGCCCCCCGGCACGCGACGCTAGCCGCCGCCGTCGCGGACGCGGACCTGGTCGTCGGCACGACCGACCTCTCGACCGGCCGGTCGAACGCCTACCTGCGCCGGTCGGTCAGCCCCGAGCGAGTCGGGGAGATCCTCCGCCCGCTCGACGGGCGGGTCGCGATCGTCTTCGGACCCGAGGACAACGGCCTCTCGCGGGAGGAGCTCGCGATCTGCGACCTCCTGGTGCACATCCCGGCCCGCCGGGAGTTCCCGACGCTCAACGTCTCCCACGCCGCGGCGATCGTCCTCTACGCGATCCACCGGGCGCGGGGGCCGGACGACCCGGAGACGACCCCGGCCCCCGAGCGGATCGCGCTCCACGGGCGGGAAAAGGAGCTGTTCCTCGCCCGGATCGGCGAGCTGCTCGCCCGGACGGGGTACCCGGCGCACAAACGACGGGGTTTAATCCTCCTGTTTCGTCGCGTCCTCGGCCGCGCGACCCCCGCCGAAGCCGAGTATCGGATGATGCTCGGGCTCCTCAAGAGCGTCGGCGCCGCGATCGACCGGCCGCCCAGGCATGGCAAGCGAAGACGGTGATTGGCTCCGCGTCCGCGGGATCGGCCGGGAACGGTTCGCCGGGTACCTCGGCGACTACCTCGCGACGCTCGGCTACACGGTGGAGCGGGAGGAGGTCGCCGACCCGGCGACGAGCCGCGTGCGGGGCCGGCTCGAGCGGATGAACCCCGCCGTTCCCCCGTCGGCGAGCTCGGTCGAGTTCCGGTTCTACCCGACGAGCGGCGGCGCCGCCGCGGTGTGGGAGAGCCCGACCTCGGTGCCGCCGGACGAGACGCCGCGGATGGACCGACTGGTCCGCGAGCTCACGAGCCACCTGGAGCGTGCGATCGCGACCGAGAGCCACGCGACGGCGAAGGTCGTGCGGCCGTCTTCGCCGCGGTACCCCTGGGCCGGTCGGGCGCCGACCTCGACGTGAGCTCCCGGCGATCGCGCCGTGTATAACTCGAAACCGTGAACTATATCGCCCGGTCCGGGCCTCTCCTCGTCCGCTCGGGGGTCGCTTCGATGCGGATCGCCGTTCGTCATTCGAGCCGGGGCGGAGTCCTCCTGGACGGCGTCGTGGCGCTCGGGATCGTGCTCCTGGGCGCGTTCGCCCTGAGCGCTGCCGGCCCCACCTTCATCGAGATCGTGAACG
>JASHXM010000236.1 GCA_030043545.1 Thermoplasmata archaeon
GTTCAGCCAGCGGATGAGCCGTCGGGTCACGCCGATCGTCCCGATGTTCTAGGACCCGGGACGCCCCGCCCGGACGGGGCAAGTGGACACGGGGGGATTTGAACCCCCGACCTCTGCTTTGCGAAAGCAGCGATCTTCCGCTGATCTACGTGCCCAGCGCGCGGGGGGAGGGTCGGCGGGGCATAAGCGTTTGGAAAACGCGCCCGCCTCGACGCCCTACTCCGGGCGCGCCAGGCGACGAGCGTGACGCGCGAGCTCGGTGAGGTGGTCGCCGATCAGCTTGCGAGCCGTCGGGTCGGCCAGCCGTCCGTCCGCGTCGAACTTCTGCGCGGCGAACGTGACGATCACCTCGGGGCGGTTGATCGGGAACATGTTGAGGAACACCATCGTCTGCCGCAGCTCGTACTGCGCGCGGGCGCCGCCGATCATCCCGATCGAGGCGCTCATCAGGCCGGCGGGTTTGCCGTTCCACGCGTTCTCCGCCGGGGGCCGCGAGACCCAATCGATCACGTTCTTCTCGGCGGCGGACAGGCCGTAGTTGTGCTCGTTGAGGGAGAAGAGGACCGCGTCGGCGCGACGGACCTGGTCCCGGAGGCGCCGCACCGGTTCGGGGGCCGCCGGTTCCTCGTCCTGGTTGTACACCGGGAACCCCCGGATATCGGCGAGGTCGACGGTCACCCCGGCCGGCGCCACCTCCTGGGCGGCGAGCAGCAGCCCGCGGCTGTACGCCTTCGCCCGGAGGCTTCCCGGGATGCCGAGGACCGAAAGGTTCGCCATCGTCCGGGCCCGCTCCCCGTCCGCTGACGAAACGATCCGGCGACGGGTCCCTTACGTCGCCACGGACGCCGCGCCCGCTCCCGGCATCTCGGGAGGTTGCGCTCCCGACCGGCGCGTCGCGGCGGCCGGCGTCGTGGGAGTCCCGGAGGTCGGGGGAGGCGGCGTCCGACCGCCGGTCGACTTCGAGGCGGGGGTCGGCGTGTGCGCGAGCAGCCGGTGCCCCGCCGAGTCGTACCGGAACAGGTCGGCGTACCGGCCCCAGGTGACGATCGTCTGGATCGTCTCTTCGCTGGGGGGGGTCGTCAGGGAGACGATCTGTCCCAGTTCCTGGTCGGAGAGCTCCCGCTGGGGCGCGTTCTCGAGCGCCCGGACCAGCGTCTTGAACAGGGTCGTGCGGCGGAGCTGTTCCCGGAGGATCGTCTTGCGTCCGCGGATCGTCCCGGCGACCAGCTTCTTCCCGAGGTCGGTGAACGTCGCCCGGCCGTCGGAGACCTTCACGAGCTGCAGGATCTCGGCGTAGTCGAGCGCCGGCAGGATCTCGTCGATCTCGAGGTCGAGATCATCCGCCAGGAGGGCGACGTCCTCGGAGCCGTGGTGGCCGTTGAGCAGCACCAGGAGACCGAGCATCTCGGTCGGACTGCATTTCGGATAACTGGTCGGCACGGGCGCAGCGGCTCACCCCCCTCTACGGGCCGCCTCTTTTAGCTTTATCACGGCACGGCGCGCGGCTCGGGCGCCGCGGGGGTCGGGGGCGGTGCGCCCCCCTCGGTGATCAGCGAGTAGACCCGGTCGGTGAGCTCGTAGAAGGCGGCGCTCTTCCGGTCCCGGGGGCGCGGAAGTCCGATCGTCACCTCCGCGAGGACGTGCGACGGCCGGCGCGACATCACCACCACCCGGTCGGCGAGCTGGATCGCCTCTTCGATGTTGTGGGTGACGAGCACGACCGCTTCCGGGGGGAGCTGGGGGTCGCTCCACAGCTGGAGGATCTCCTCCCGGAGGCTCTCCGCCGTGAGCGCGTCGAGCGAGCTGAACGGCTCGTCCATCAAGAGCACGGCGGGCTCGACGGCGAGCGCGCGCGCGAGCCCGACCCGCTGGCGCATCCCGCCCGACAGCTCGCGCGGGTACGCTTCCTGGAACCCGTCGAGGCCGGTCACCGAGACGTACCGCTCGACCTGGGCGGCGATCTTCTCCTTGGAGGCCCCGACGGCCTCCAAGCCGAAGCCGACGTTCTGCGCGACGGTGAGCCACGGGTAGAGCGCGAAGCTCTGGAACACCATCGCCATCTGCGTGCAGACCTTTTCGACGGGCCGGTCCCGGAAGGTGATCGTGCCCGCGGTCGGGTGATCGAGCCCCTGGATCAAGCGGAGGAGCGTCGACTTCCCGCACCCGGACGGGCCGACGATCGCGACGAAGTCGGCGTCCTTCACCTCGAACGAGATCCCCTGCATGATCCCGATCGAGCCGTGGCGCGACGGGAAGCTCTTGTCGACCCGATCGACCCGGATCAGCGCCATCGGCGGCCTACTCCTCGGGGACCCACGGGGCCGGGTCACGGTCAGTCGTACCGGAACCGCTCCGCCGCCCGGCGGTAGAGCGGCTTCCATATGAGCTCGTTGATGACGACGACGGTGGCGACGAGCGTGAACAGCGCGGCGACGAGCAGCGGCGTGCCGCCCGGCTCCGCGTAGCCGATGTCGATCTGCTGGCCGATCCCGAGGACGCTCAGCGACCGGGCGCTCCCGGACTTGAGGTACTCCGCGACGATCAGGGTGTTCCACCCGCCGCCGAACGCCGTGATCGAACCGGTTACGAGCGCGGGAAAGACGCCGGGGAGCAGCACCCGGCGGAAGAACTGACGGCCCTTGAGGCCGAACGAGCGGGCCGCTTCCTCGAGATCCGGCGCCAGCCCCCGGACGCCCGCGAGGAGGTTGAAGAAGAGGTACCAGAGCATCCCGGTGAGGAGCATCAGGATCGAGGCGCCCTCGGGGCCGAGGTACGGGATCAGCTCGAAGACGATCACGGGGAACAGCGCCGTCGCGGGGAACGACGCGATGACCTCGACGATCGGGAGACCGACCCGCGCCGCGGACCGCCGGCGGGCGAGCAGCATCGCGAGGGGCAGGGAGATCGCAAGACAGATCGCGTACGCGGCCACGATCCGCGCGGTCGACGCCCCCATCGCGAGCGGGAGGGCGTAGATCTGCGACCGGACCGAGTCGGCGATCGGGCCGGTGAAGACCCGGAAGACGCTCACCGTGATCGCGATCATCATCAGCCAGACGATGACGAGGATCGAACCGAGCGCGAGGTAGTAGAACACCGACCGCTGGAACGCGGTCGGTTTGCGGACCGGCCGCACGGAGATCGAGGCGAGTTGCACGAGCGGCGTCGAGAGCCGAGAGACCCCCGACCGAACGCCGCGCGTCACGTACGCGGCGGCCCGGTGGAACCGCCCGCTGGGGTCTCGCGTCGGCGTCACGTCGGCCGACTCGCCGGACGGCGACGTGTCGTAGCGGAACCGCTCCGCGTACCGGCCGAGCGGCCGCCAGACGACGAAGTCGAGGAGCGCGATGACGATCACGAGCACGATGAGGCCGGCGAGGAACGCATCCGTCTCGTGGCCGCTCGCGGCGAAGGAGAGATAGCTGCCGATCCCGGCGAGCGGCCGGGTGTTCGTCGTGAAGATCTCCGCCTCGACGAGGAAGAACCAGCCGCCGGTCCAGGAGAGGACCGAGTTGTAGACGAGCCGGTTCACGGTCGCGGGGAACAGCACGCGGCGAAACCGGAACCCGCCGTGGGCGCCGAACGCGTCGGACGCCTCGCGGAGCTCGGCCGGGAGGGTCTTGAGCGACTCGTAGACGCCGAAGACCATGTTCCACGACATCGACGTGAAGATCAGGAACACCGAGGCGATGTTCGGCCCGAGCCAGGCGACCGCCGGCGTCAGCCCGACGAAGAAGTAGATCGCGACGGGGAAGAACCCCAGGATCGGGACCGACTGGAGGATGTCGAGGATCGGGATCATCACCCGCTCGCTCGACCGGTGGGTCGCGGCGTAGTAGCCGTACGCCAACGCGAACCCGAGGGAGGCCGCGTACGCAGCGCACATCCGCGCGAACGAGTAGACGATGTCGACGGACGCCGTCGGCAGATGGGCCGCGATGCCGAGGAGCGTCCCTCCGAACGATTCGAAGCCGACGACCGCGGCGAGCGTCGGCAGCGCCGCGTAGAGCAGCAGCGCGGGGACCGCCGGTAGCCGGAACGTCGTGGGGCGCGCCCGGTCCGTTTCCGTCATCCCTCCTCCCGGACCGGAACGCGGCGGGGACTGTGCCGGCGTATTTGTGGGTACGGTTCGGTCGGCGGCCCGGGGCGCCCACGGCGGTCGACGGCCGCGGCGAGGCGGGGTCAATGTTTATCAACGGACCGACGCTGGAGACCGCGTAGCCCCGTGGTGTAGTGGCCAATCATGCGAGACTCTGGATCTCGCGACGCAGGTTCGAACGCCGCGGGCCCCCGCGTACCCGCCGGCCGGAACTCCTGCCGGGGCTACTCGGCGGTTCGAGTCGCGCTTCCGGTGCGGGGGTGCTCCAGCTCGGCCAATCCGTGCGGCGACGCCGCCGGGGCCAGCGAGGCAGGGCTTAGGACCCTGTTGCCCAGGGCATACGCCGGTTCAAACGGTCGGGCGGTCGATCCGGCCGCCGACCGGAAACTCCGGCCCCCCGCACTCTCGCCCCGATAGGGGGCGCGCCGATGGACATCGCCGACGCGACGCTGGACGCGATCGCCCGCGCCGATGCCGCTTCGATCGACCGCCTGCTCGACGAACTCGAGTCGGCCGTGCCGCGCCGGGCCGGGGCGCATCCGATCGACGTCCCCGGGGCGACCGAGGCGCTGGTCTTCGGAGACACGCACGGGGACCTCGCGACGATCCGGGCGATCGTGGGACGCTTCGCCGCGTCGCCGGCCGCGGTCCTCGTCGGGCTCGGCGACTACGTCGACCGGACGCCCGCGGCGACTCCGGGCGGCTCGGCGATCGGAGCGCTCTATCTGCTGGCGACCGCGGCGCGCGCCCCCGAGCGGGTGGTCCTCGTGCAGGGGAACCACGAGAACGCTCGACGGATCCCGTTCCATCCCCGCGACCTGCCGGACGAGGTGCGGCAACTGTGGGGTCCGGACCCGAGCCGGACGGACCGGATCGTGCGGCTGTTGGAGCGGGGTCCGCTGTCGGCCTGGACCCCGAGCGGGGCGTACCTCGCCCACGCCGGGTTCCCCCGCGGTCCGCTGCCCACCCCGTGGAGCCGCGCGTTCGACGCGGTCGACGACGATCGGCTCGCCGAGATCGTCTGGGCGGAGTGCGCCGCCTCCCGGATCCGACGCGGCGCCGCGCCCGCGTTCGACGAGTCCGCCCTCCGCGAGTTCCTCGCCGCCACGGGGCTCTCGGTCTTCCTCCGAGGGCACGACCCGGATCTCACCGGACGGCCGGTGTACGGCGGGCGCTGCCTCACGCTTCACTCGACCCGGGTCTTCGCCCAGTACGGGGGGGTGCTTCTCGCGCACCTCCCCCTACGGGAACCGGCGACCGACGTCGGTACGCTCCGGATCGAGCGGCTTCCGGTCGGAGGAGCCGGGACGAACGGCGCCTCGGCTACCCCGGTCCGCCGAACTCACGACGCTCCGCCGTGACCACCTCCGCGAACCCCGTCGCCGCGGCGTACGCCCGGAGCCGGCTCGCGTTCACGACGAGGAACTCGGGACCGCCGCGGAACCCCTCGAGGATCCGGGCGGCCGCTTCGGGGAACCCCAGGACGTACAGTCCGGCCGACAACGCTTCGACGGTGTTCAGCTCCGCGAGTCGCCCGAAATGCTGGGGGTTCGCCGCCACGAGCAGCGGGAGACGGCGCCGTCGGGCCGGGTCTCCGGCCGACCCCGGCGGGAGCGACCCGCGCTGCGCGATCCGGTTCCAGGAGCAGTCCACGGCGAGGAGTCCCTCGCGTCGTGCGAGCGACGCGTCGGAGGCGGACAGCGGGCGGCTCGCCCGGGGGTCCAGGACGAGCGGGCGCCGGCCCGGCGGCACGGACGACGAGGCCCACCCGCGGGC
>JASHXM010000237.1 GCA_030043545.1 Thermoplasmata archaeon
GTCGGAACCGCCGAGGGAGCGGCGCCCCGGGTGAAGGACGCCTCGATCGACGCCCCGGCCCAGTTCTACGAGGAGCTCGTCCGGGAGATCGGGACGATGATCCGGAGCGCGAAACTCGTCCACGGAGACCTCTCTCCGTACAACACGCTCTACCACGAAGGCCGGGTCGTGCTGATCGACGTCGCGCAGGCGGTGCCGACGGACCACCCGGACGCGCGACGGCTGCTCGAGCGCGATCTCGCGAACTTCGCGAAGTTCCTCGGACGGACCGGGTACGACGTCACCCCGGACGACTTCCTCACGGCCGTGGGCGGCGACTCGATCGGGCCGTCGACCGGAGCGGGATAGTGGCGCCGGTCCTGTTCGCCCGGATCCCCGATGATCGGATCGGCGTCCTGATCGGCCCGGGCGGAGGCACGAAGCGGGAGCTCGCCCGCCGAACGGGAGCGGAGGTCGAGGTCGACGCCGACGACGGGGAGGTCCGCGTCGCGGCGCCCGACACCGATCCGATGGCCGCGATCCGCGCCCGGGAGGTCGTCCTGGCGATCGGCCGCGGGTTCTCCCCGCCGCGCGCGATGCGGCTGCTCCGCGACGGCATGTTCCTTCGGATCCTCGACATCAAGGTCGAGACCGGCCGGCGCGAGAAGGCGGCGCTCCGCCGGATCCGCGCGCGGGTGATCGGCACGAAAGGTCGCGCTCGCGCCCGCCTCGAAGAGCTGTCGGGTTGCTCCGTCAGCGTCTACGGGGCGACCGTCGCGTTGATCGGCGACGAACATCAGATCGAGCGGGCCGGGCGGGCGGTCGAGCTGCTGCTCCGGGGCAGCGAGCATTCGACCGTCTTCCACCTCCTCGCCCGCCTCCGGCGGGACGACCTCGCCGCGGAGGCGACGTCGGACGCGCCGGCGGAAGGGGACGACTCCCCGGAGTGAACGCGTGGCGCGCACGGTCCCGCTCGACGACCGGACCCTCGCGTGGGTCCGGGACCGGTTCCGGGAGTACTACGCCGCGACGCCCATCGAACCGCCGACGCGGTTGACCCGGCGCGAGTTCGCGTCGTTCCCGTTCTCGACCGAGACGATGATGCGACGCCACGCGTCGCTCCGCGACGCCGCCGAGTTCCGGTCGTACCTGACGCACGAGGCGCCCCGCCACGTCTACTACTCGTCGGCGTACTACCGGCACCCCGCGGCGCCGACGATGGCCGCGAAGGAGTGGCTCGGGGCGGACCTGGTCTTCGACCTGGACGCCGACCACCTGCGGGGCGCCGAGGCGCTCGGCTACGCCGACCAGCTCCGGCGGGTCAAGGAGCGCGTGCTCGCGCTCGTCGACGACTTCCTCTTCCGCGACTTCGGCGTCGACCCCGCTGCGACGGCGCTCGTCTTCTCGGGCGGGCGGGGGTACCACGTCCACGTGCGGGACGACCGGTTCACCGGACTCTCGAGCCCGGAGCGACGCGAGCTCGTCGACTACGTGCTCGGGACGGGGATCGATCCGCTGCGCGGGGTCGACACGCTTCGGGCCGACGTTCGCTCCGGCGCGACCGTCGCCCCGGCCGATGACGTCGTGGGGGGCGAGACGCTCCGGCCCGGACCGAGAACGATCTCCCTCGCACCGGTCGAGGCGCCGGGGTGGCGCGGCCGGACGACCCGGGCGGTCCAGTCGGTCGTCGCCCGATGGGAGGCCGAAGGGGCCGCCTCGGCGACCGCCGACCTCGTCGCGTCGGGGGTTCCCCCCGCGAGGGCGCGGCGATGGGCGTCCGAGCTGTTGGAGCACGGGGCCGCCGCGCGGATCCGGGAGTCGGGGACCGTCTCGTTCCGGCCGCGCACGCCCGGGACCGTGGAGGAGTTCCTCTCGGCCCTGGTGCCGCGCGCGCGGATCGATGTCGAGGGGGAGACCGACGCGCCGGTCACCACCGACATCCACCGCCTGATCCGGCTCCCGGGCTCCCGCCACGGGGGCACGGGACTGCGCGTCGTACCGCTCGAGCGCGACGCGGTGCCGACGTTCGACCCGTTCCGGGACGCGCTGGTCGCCGACGGCGGGACGACCGCGGTGGAGTTCACCGCCGAGGTCGACTACCCGTTCCCGGGGGGAGTCCGCGGCCGCCCCGGGAGCTCCGACGAGCTGCCTACGCCGGTGGCGACGTTCCTGCTGCTACGAGGGGAGGCGGCGCTTTGGCCTTCACCGGCATGACGAGCCAGCCGATCCGCTCGATCGACGCCTCGATCTGGTCGCCGGGTTTCAGCCGACGGCTCTCGTTGCCGAACTCGTAGCCCGGCACCCCGCCGAGGCTCCCCAACGAGAGCACGTCGCCGGGCTCGAGCGTGATCCCCTGCGAGAAGTGGGCGATCACCTCGGGGAGCCGGAACAGGTAGTCGCCCGTGTCGCCCTGCTGTCGGACCGTCCCGCCGACCTTGAGCTCCATCTTGAGCGGGTACGGGTCGCCGACCTCCTCCTTGGGGACGACCCACGGCCCGACCGCCATCGACGCGTCGAGCCCCTTTCCCATCACCCAGTCGACGCCGCCCTCCTTCGGATACTGCAGATCCCGGTATCCGAGGTCGAGCGAGACGGTGTAGCCGGCGACGTGCTCCATCGCGCGGGCGGCGGGGATGTGCTTGCCGCGCTGGCCGATCACCGCGGCGAGCTCGACCTCGACGTCCGGGAAGGTGCCGGCGGA
>JASHXM010000238.1 GCA_030043545.1 Thermoplasmata archaeon
GGCTACCGCCTGTCGGGGATGGAGTGGCCGAGCCGACCGTTCGAAGGTCGGTTCCCCATCCTGCGATCCGGGAACGTGGAGCGCGCGTTCGGGCGGTTCGGGGAGTGCATTCCCATCACCGGCCGGCGATCGTTCCCGCGCGGCTCGTACGTCGTTCCGCTCGACCAGCGACTCGCCAAGGTCGCGATCCATTGGCTCGAGCCGACCGCGCCCGACTCGGCCGTCCGATGGGGGTTCTTCCACTCCATCTTCGAGCAGAAGGAGTCCGGCGAGGGGTACGTGCTCGAGCGGCTCGCCTCCGAAGCCCTGGCGGCGGACCCCGCGCTGCAGGCGGAGTTCCGGGCCCGCCTCGAGCGGGATCCGGAGTTCGCCCGCCGGCCCGATCGTCGGCTCGACTTCTTCTTCGAACGGTCGCCGTGGGGCGCGGCCAACCGCGTCGGCGACTATCCCGTGGCGCGCCTCGCCACGCTCGACGGGGTTCCGCTGGGCCCCCCCGAGTAGATCCGGCCCCCGTTCCGGTTCGGTCGGCGTCCAAGCCCGAGCGCGGCAGGGCTATCCGCGGCGATCCGCTCGGTGGTTCCGGGGTCGTCGAGCCGCGAGGAGCTCGGGCCAGGACCACCCCGCGAACACCATGCCGGCGCAACCCCCTCCTCCGGCGCCGACCGACGCGCCCGTGCCGTTCCCTGAGTCGCTCTGCCACCGGTGTGCGGCACCGCCGCAGTACGTTCGGACCTCGCGCAGCGTCTTCATCCTCTGCCCGCTGCTACCGGAGCGGTACCCGCGCCAGCCGGTGCTCGACTGCGACCTGTTCCGGCCCCGTCGCGACGCCCGCCCCGACCCGCCGTCGTGAGTGGGGCCCCCGCGCCCGGACGAGTCGGGTCCCGGCGGCGCGGTCGGGAACGCGGGCGGCGAACGGCGTACGCCGACCCCGGCGGATCGCCGGCGACTGAGCGGGCCCCCCGACTAGGACTCCTTCCAGTCCGGGGACCCGGGTCCGGTCGCCGACGGAGGGGGCGGCGGCGACGGGTTCGCCCTCGGCCGTCGGGCGGCGATGATCACCGCGACCGCGCCCAGGGCGACGGCGACTCCGAGGAGGCCGAGCTCCAGCTCCTGCACGGGGGTCGCGAACGGCGCCGCGGCGGTCGGCGCGGTCACCGTCAACGAGACCGCCGGGGAGGTCACGGAGTCGCCCCGCGTGTCGGACTCCGTCACCGAGACCGAGTACGTTCCGGTGACGTTCAGGGAGCAGCTGACCGTGCTCGAGTTGTCGGTGGCGGGCACGCACCCGCCCGGTAGCCCGCTCCAGACGATCCGGTCCCCGCCCGCGTTGAACCCGATCGTCAGCGCGAACTTCACCGTCGACCCAGTCGTGGCCGAGCCGATCGGCTTCCCGGCGTCGTTCAGCACCTCGAGGCTGGGCGTCGCGAGGTCGGGAGAGACGACGATCCCCGCCGCGATCGTCGCCGAGTCGGTCCCGCCGACCGAGTCGTGCACTTCGACCGTCGGCGAGAACCGGCCCGCCTCGGTGGGGGAGCACGTGAGCACCGCCTCGTTGGCGGCCACGCATCCGGTCGGGAGCCCGCTCCACGCGAACGTGCGCGAACCTCCTCCGCCAACGAACTCCGCCGAGAGCGCGAGCGCCTGGCCGACATCGAGCGCATGGGTCGACGCGTCGACCGCTCCGCCCGAGAGCACCTCGGACACGACCAACGGCTCCGTAGGCGAGGCGGCACTGAGGCCGTTCGAGTCGGTGATCGTCGCGGAAACGAGGAACGTGCCGAGGGCGGTGGGGGCGCACGCGACCGAGGTCGAGTTCGTCGACGCGGCGCTGCAGCCGCCCGGCAGTCCCGACCAGCCGATGACGTCCCCGCCGGAGCCGATGGTGGAGGTCAGCGTGAACGTCACGGCGCTCCCCGCGTCGACGGCCCCGGTCGGCGCCCCGGTGGCGTTGGTGATCGCGAGCGCGGACGCCGACGGCGCCGGGTCGACCCGGATCGTCCCCGGGAAGGTGCCGTGCGCGCTCGCCCCGAGCCCGTCGGAGACCGTGACCGATGGGGAGTACGCTCCGACCTCGCTCGGCGTCACGACGCAGCTCACCTCGGGGGCGTTCGCCCGGCAGGTGACGGGGACGCCGCTCCAGTTGTACGAGTAGCTGCCGTCGCCCCCGCTCGCGGTCACCCAGACCGTGAGCGTCTGTCCCGCGTCGAGCGAATCGACGTTCGACGCGACGACCGTCGTCGCGGTCGCCGGCTCGACCGTCAGCGGGATCGCGCGTGAGTACGCCGCCGCCCCGGTGGCGTCGACGACCTCCGCCTGGACCGCGAACGTCCCCACGTCGGCCGCGGTGAGAGCGCACGTCTCGCGGACGCTCGCGGATCCCGTCAGCAGCTGGACGCAACCGGAGGGCAGGTCACTCCAGGTGGAGTGGTACGGTCCCCAACCGTACGAAGTGTTGAGCCCGAAGTAGACCGTCTGCCCGACCTCGGCGACCGTGGCGGAGCTCCCAAGGGCGACCGACATATCCGGGGCGACGTCGAGCCACCCGAGCCAGTACGACGAGTCGGGGGTCGCGAAGCTCGGGCTCCCGCTCGAGTCGGCGACGACGACGCTCGGCGCGAAGTACGACACCGGCGTCTCGTTCCCGAGGCCGTACTGCGTGAAGCCGTCGTCCTGCACCGTGCAGGCGAACGAAGCGTCGGTCGCGGAGCTCGGCGCACATCCGGTCGGAAGCCCGTTCCACGTGTAGGAGTAGGTGCCGATGCCGCCGCCCGTCGCCCCGATGTCGAAGGTGACGGACTGCCCCGCGTCCGCCTCTTCGGGGGCGAACCCGGGTCCCTGGGAGGTGATCGGAGTGCCGAGCACCCAGGAGTACGGATCGAGATAGTAGGTGCCGACGTCGAGGTAGTAGTTGTCCTCCCAGGTGATCCCGCCGACGGTGATCACATAGCCGTCGGCCGCATCATACGCGCTCGCGCCGGCGCCGTCGTACGTCCCGAATCCGTAGTTGCCGCCGAAACAGGAGTACGTCGAGCACTGGAGCCACGTGGTGCCCTGGAAGACGTAGGTGTTCCCCAGGAGGTACCCGCCGAAACCGGCGGACTGTCCCCCGCTCATCACGACCTCCTGCAGGGCCGTATCGTACGCGAAGACCATCGCGGCGGACGGATTCGGCCCGTCGGTACAGGCCGGCTGCTTGAACCCCCCGCACGCCCCGACCTCGTGCCATCCGCTGAAGGCGTCGGTCATCGTCCAGGTGTCGCCGTAGTCGCCCGTGAGGTTGCCCCCGCCGTACAGCACGATCTCGCCGTTGTACGC
>JASHXM010000239.1 GCA_030043545.1 Thermoplasmata archaeon
TCCGCGGCGACCCCCGCCTCCTCGAGCCCCAGCTCCCGGCTCGCGGGCCGCTTGCCGACCGTCACGAACAGCTGCTCCGCGGTGAGCGACGCGGAACCCGCAGCGCCCTCGACCGTGAGGGTCAGGGACGAACCCCGGTCGAGCTTCGTGGCGCGCATGCCGACGTGGACCTTCACCCCGAGCCGCTCCAGCGCCCCGGTGAGCTCGCGGGAGAGGTCGGCGTCGAGACCGGGGAGGAGCTGCGGGAGCAGCTCGACGATCGTCACGTCGACGCCGACCCGCGCCAAGAACTCGCCCAGTTCGCAGCCGCTGACCCCGCCGCCGAGGACGATCAGCGACTGGGGGAGGCGTTTGAGGCTCAGCAGCTCCCAGGCGTTGACGACCCGGTCGCCGTCGGTCTCGAATCCGGGGATCGTGGACGGAACGGCCCCGGTCGCGATCACCGCGGCCGCGAAGTCGACCCGCTCGTGACCGCCGTCGGGGGCGCGCACGTCGAGCGAGTGCGGGCCGGTGAACCGGCCATCGCCGGGGAGGACCGTCGCCCCGACGGATTTGAGGAGGGCGGCGACCCCCGCCCGTTCCTTGGCGACGACGGCGTCCTTCCACCGCATCGCCGTCGGGAGGTCGAACGAGGCGCCCTCCGCCCGGACCCCGACCTCGGGGCCCTCCGAGACGATCGAGTGGTAGAGCCGGGAGGCGTGGATCAGCGCCTTCGACGGGATGCAGCCCCGGTTGAGGCACTCCCCGCCCAGGTCGGCGCGCTCGACGACGATCACCTTCTTGCCGAGCTGCCCGGCCCGGATCGCTGCCATGTAGCCGCCCGGGCCGCCTCCGAGGACGGCGACGTCGGCCGACCGCGCGTACGTTCCCGCCATCCAACTCACCGTCCGGGCACGGCCGTCGGAGGGTCCGTCGGGGCATAGACGTCTTCGGTCACGCTCGCGGGGGCCGGTGGGGCCGTCGCCTCGGCGTCCTGGATCGCGAGGCGCACCGCAGCGTCCGAATCGTCCCGGATCGCGGCCCGGCTCCGGCCGTCCAGCAGCTGGTGCTCGAGGAGCCACGACTCGAGCCGAAGGACCGGGTCGTGGGCCTGAGCGCGCGCGGTCCAGTCGGCCGGCTGGTACCGCGTCGGGTCGTCCGAGCTCGAGTGCGGAGTGGTCCGGTAGAGGAGGAACTCGAGCATCTCGGGCCCGCTCCCCGCGCGGATCCGGGCGAGCGCCCCCGCGATCGCCCCGTAGACGGCGAAGAAGTCCGTGCCGTCGACCCGGGCCCCCGGGACGCCGTACTCGGCCGCCTTGGCGGCGAGCGTGGCGGCCCGGGTCTGACGTTCGACCGGCACGGAGATCGCCCACTGGTTGTTCGTGCAGCCGAACAGGACCGGAGCGCCGAGCACCGCCGCGAAGTTGAGCCCCGCGTGGAAGTCGTTGGCGCTCGTCGCTCCGTCCCCGAAGAACGCGACGGCGACGCCGGGCGCCTGGCGGCGCCGCATCGCGAGCGCGGTGCCGACGGCGTGGGAGACCTGGGTCCCGATCACCGACGACATCGAGACGTAGTGGACTTCCCGGGCGCTCGGGTGGCACGGCATGTTCCGCCCGAGCGCCGGGTCCTTCGCGTCGCCGAACAGGTGGTGCACGTACGTGCCGAGCGGATGGCCCCGGACGAGGGCGACCAGCTGTTCCCGGAGGCCCGGATAGACCCAGTCGTCGGGGGTCGTGGCGAGTCCGGCCGCGACGTTCACCGCCTCCTGGCCCGTGGCCGCGCCGTAGAAGCCGACCCGCCCCTGGCGCTGGAGCGCCTGCATGCGGGCGTCGAGCGTCCGTCCGAGGATCATCCAACGGTAGGCGCGGACCGAGACCTCCTTCCAGTCGTTCCCGAGCGCGGCGGTCGCGGCCGCCTCCGTCGCCTCGAGCGGGAGGACGGACGCGGGCTCGGTCATCGTCGGGCTCCCGAACGGTCCCGCGACGCCGGGGTCGGGCGTCGCTACGCCAGCTCCACGAACAGCTGGTGCGGGTCCTCGAGGTACGCCTTCACGACCGAGAGGAACTGGGCGCCCTCCTGGCCGTCGATCACGCGGTGGTCGAGCGAGACGGAGAGGTTCATCAGGTCGGCCGGTCCGATCGTCCCGTCGGCCCGGTAGACCGGGCGCCGCTGGATCTTGTGCACGCCGAGGATCCCGACCTCGGGGTAGTTGAGGATCGGCGTCGCCATCACCCCGCCCAGGAGCCCCAGGCTGGTGATCGTGAACGTGCTGCCGGTGAGCTCGGCGCGGCTGAGCTTCCCGGCCCGCGCCCGCTCGGCGAGATCCTGGATCTCCCGGGCGAGGGCCCCCACGCTCTTCCGGTCCGCGTCCCGGACCACCGGCACCATGAGGCCCTCGGGGGCAGCGGTCGCGATCCCGATGTGGTAGTGGGAGCGGACGATCAGCTCCTGGTGCTCGTCGTCGACGGTCGCGTTGAGCCGGGGGTGCGCGCGGAGGCCGGCGACGACCCCCTTCACGATGAACGGCAGGTAGCTGAGCCGCGTCCCCCCCTTCTCAACGTGCTTCGCCATCCGGTCGCGGAACCGGACCAGTTCGGAGACGTCGATCTCCTCGACGTACGTGAAGTGAGCGGCGCGGTGGGTCGCCTCCGCCATATGCTCGGCGATCACCCGGCGGACCCCGCGGATCGGGATCCGCTCGGCGACGTCGGCGGCAGCCACCGGAGCGGAGTGGGTCACGGGGGCCGAGGAGACGGAGGGCGCGGTCGAGATCGCCGTCGGGGGGGCGGTCGCGGCCGAGGCGGTGCCAGCGGAGCCTAGGTCGGCCTCGGTGACCCGCCCTCCGGGGCCGGAGCCGCGCACCTTGGCGAGGTCGATCCCCTTCTCCGCGGCCAGTCGGCGCAGGTATGGCGAGGCGAG
>JASHXM010000240.1 GCA_030043545.1 Thermoplasmata archaeon
GCTCGCCCTGTCGCCCCTGTCGGCGCTCGAGCAGGAGTCGGTGTTCCGGGGGTTCATCTTCGGACGCCTCCTCGCCCCCCGCCGGTTCGCCGCCGCGACGGCGATCTCGTCCGGCGGGTTCGCGATCGCGCTGACGAACCTGCCGGTGCTCGGGCTCCTCCCGCCGGTCGCCGTCGGGGCGTACCTGCTCTCGACGACCGCGACGGCGTTCATCCTGGGCGTGATGCTCGCGTTCTACTACTACCGCGGCGGCCGCTCGCTGATCGGACCGCTGATCCTCCGGACGGGCGCCCTCCTGATCGCCGCCCTGTCGCCGCTCGTGGCGTTGTCGAGCGGCTGGCTGTTCACGATGCTATTGCAGGTCGGCGCCAGCGGCGCGCTCCTGCTGCTCGTCGTCCTCCTCCTGCGGGAGCCCCGCACGGTCGCGCGCCGGTACCTCGGGGAGTCGATGGGCCCGAGACGGGACCGGTTCCTCTCCACGATGCGCCGCCGCCGGACGATCCGGGACGCGGCGATCGCCGCCGTCGTGGTCGCGGTCGCGATCGTGGGGGTCGCCGTCGGCGTCGAGGCCGGTCTCGGCACCTCCCATCCGTTCCTCGCGATCGCGACCGGCAGCATGGTACCTACGCTCGTGCGGGGCGATCTGGTCGTGATCGAGCACGTTCCGGCGTCGGCGATCTCCGTGGGGACGATCGTCGCCTACCTGTCGACGTGCCTGCCGTCGCCCGTCGTCCATCGGGTGATCGCGATCTCGAACGGCCCGAACGGCACAGTCTACACGACCAAAGGGGACGCGAACAACGCGCCGGATCGGTGCCCGGTGCCGTACTCGGCCGTGCTCGGGAAGGTCATTGAGATCGTCCCCGCGCTCGGTTACTTCGTCCTCTCCCCGGCGCTCGCGGTCGGCGCCGTCGGCCTGATCGCCCTGGCCGGAATCCTCATCAGCCCGAGCGGCCGTGGCCGCTTCCCCTCCCGGCGGAGCGTCACGTGAAGGTCTGGACGATCCTGATCGTCGTCTGCGCGTTCGGCGCGGCGTTCTCGGGCTACTGGACCGTCGCGAGCGCGCACCCGTCGGCGTCGACCCCGTCGACGCTGTACAACTACCTCGAGGACTCCCAGTACAGCTACCTCGCCACCCTGTCGCCGAACTCCCTCTACAACACGACGACGCTCACCCCGGGGAACGGGACCCTGTTCACCGCGATCACCCGATGGGTGAACCTCACGTTCGACTTCGCGCTCGTCAGCACGGCGGTCGTGAACGTCTCCACGACCGGCTCGTTCCAGGTCGCGATCACGACGTCGGCGTGGACGAAGCCGATCGAAACGGTCCCCCTCCGCGCCGGGGTGACCGACGGGACCGTCGAGAGTCTCGTAGCGGCGTATGCGCTCAACGTCTCGACGATCGGCTCGATCGTCCGGTCGATCGACCTCCAGACCGGCTTCTCTCCGGGCTACTACTCGGTCGTGCTGACGACGTCGCTCGCGTCGGTCGTCACCGACGGCCGGTCGGTGACCCATGTCGCGACCGCGCCGTTCCTCTCGCTCAACTTCACCGCCGGTCAGATCCGCCCGTCGAGCTTCCACACCTCCTCGATCGGATCCGTCGCCTCGTCCGATCCGGTCGTCACTCCGAGCCTCACCGCTCCCGCGCTGCTGCCGGTCGGGATCCTGATCGCCTGCCTCGCCGGGATCGTCGTCGCCGGCTGGTTCCTCTACCTCGGCTACGACGGACGGATCGACGACCTGCCCGCGCTGATGGCGCCGTACCAGGAAGCGATCGTCGACGTGCGCGGGCCACCGGTCGCGTCGAGCACGATCCCGGTCAAAAGCTGGGACGACATCGTGAAGGTCGCCGATACGATCGGGCTGCCGATCCTGCGCACCGTCCGGATGCCGATCGACGGCGACGCGAGCCCGACGACCGTCTTCTACGTCGTCTCCGCCGGAACGGCGTACGTCTTCGTCCACAACCCGGACGACCCGACGCCGACCCTTCCGCCGGGATCGGTGGTGCCGTCCGGCGCCGCCGCGACCGCGACCCCGCAGGTCGCCGCGTGGAAGGAGGCGTATCCCCGGATCCCCGGGGCGGACCTGGGGAGCCTCGACTCGTTCGTCGACTGGTCCGACCGGCTGAACCGCCGGATCGCGTCGTTCCGGCCCCAGAGCCCGGTCCGCGTCGACGCGGAGACGCTCGTCCTCAAGGCGGTCGGGCTGGCGCGGCGCGGGGAGCTCGACGCGGCGTGGACCGTGCTCGCGCAGGCGTACTCGCGCCTCGGACCGTGGGGCGCGGACGGTCGGACCCCGCGCGGCACCCGCCCGCTCGACGCCAAACCCGGCCGGTAGAGGGACCGCCGCCGGAGCGTCCCGGACGAACGCCTCCGATTGTCCGGACGAACCCTCCGCTGCGTTCCGCTCCGCCTTAAGAGCCCTCCCCTATCCGACCGCGGGGTTCCCCCCCGAGGCGGAGACCACGGTGCGCATTCGATCGGACACGGACGGCCGGCTCCGGTCCGAACACCGCGCACCAGAGGGTCGTTCGTGCCGGGCGGGCCACGGCGGGTCCGTGGCGTCGGGGACCCACCAGGGAGGAGCGCAGTGAGGCGACGCGGCGGCGGGCGGTGGGTCCTGGCGCTCGCGGCGATGCTCGTCCTAGTCATGACGGGCGGGATCGGCTACGCGGCGTTCACGTCGACCGCCACGATCAACGGGACGGCGACGTCGGGGACCGTCGACCTCGTCGTAAC
Organism: Thermoplasmata archaeon; assembly: GCA_030043545.1. Classification (GTDB taxonomy): domain Archaea; phylum Thermoplasmatota; class Thermoplasmata; order Lutacidiplasmatales; family UBA184; genus Lutacidiplasma. The sequence goes on from JASHXM010000240.1 coordinate 2,748, forward strand.
CGCGATGTACCTCGGCGTCGACCCGCCGGGGGCGTACGTGCAGTCGAACGTGCTCCCTGCCACGCACGTGACGGCGTGGGTCAACAACACCGCGCCGTCGACCGACTACAACATCACGATCGTCGTCGAGAACATCGGCACCGTCCCCGCGACGGGCTTCAACTACATCAAGACGGAAACGACGACCGGGCCGTCCGCCTGCCACTTCTTCGGCTCGACGTTCTCGGACTCGGCGCTGAACCGCCCGCCCGGCGACGCCCTCGCCCCCGGGGTCCCGTTCGCGACGTACTGGGACCTGCACGCTCCCGCCTTCTCGGACTCGTGCGGCGGCGAGCCGTACCTCACGTTCAGCGTCACCTTTACAGCGACCGCCGGCGACTGACGGGAGCGTCGGGCTCCCCGACGGGACGGTCGAAACGCATGCGGCGGTTCGTGTTGCTCGGCGCCACGGTGGCGCTCCTCTCCCTCACCGGCGTCGGCTTCGCGTGCGGCGGGGGCGGCTGCCTCGACGATCACGGGAGCGGCTGCGAGCAGTCGAGCGGGCTTGTCTGGGTCGCGCCGACCAGTACGTACGTGAGCGTGGAGGGACTCGGTTGCACGGCGACGACCTCCGATTCGACGCTCACGATCGTCGTCAACGGGATGGTGCCCGGGTCGGACTGCCAGGTGTCGGCGACGCTCAAGAACACGGGCGACGACTCGGTGGTCCTCTCCGCCACGCTGACGCACCCGCCCAGCCCCGCGTGTCCGCTC
>JASHXM010000003.1 GCA_030043545.1 Thermoplasmata archaeon
AAGGCGGACGTCGAGAAGGTGCGCGCCGTTCGCGCCGAGCTCGACGCGGCGAAGGCGGAGGAGGAGCGGGCGGAGCGGTCGGGCGACCTAGAGGCAGCGGCCCGACTGCGCTACGGGAAGATCCCGGAGCTCCAGCGACGCGCGAACGCGATCACGGACCGGACGCGCCCCGCGGCGGCGACGACGCTGCTCCGCGAGGAAGTCGGCGAGGAGGACGTCGCGCAGGTCGTCGCCAAATGGAGCGGCGTCCCGGTGAGCCGGCTGCTCGCCGGCGAGCGGGAGCGTCTCCTCAAGATGGAGGAGGAGCTCAAGCGCCGGGTCGTCGGCCAGGACGAGGCGGTCGACGCGGTCGCGCACGCGGTCCGTCGCTCGCGGTCCGGTCTCGGGGACCCGAACCGTCCGATCGGGACGTTCCTCTTCCTCGGCCCGACGGGCGTCGGGAAGACCGAGCTCGCGAAGGCGCTCGCCGAGTTCCTGTTCCACTCCGATCGGGCGCTCGTCCGGATCGACATGAGCGAGTACATGGAGAAGCACACCGTCGCGCGGCTCGTCGGCGCGCCGCCCGGCTACGTCGGCTACGAGGAGGGCGGTCAGCTCACCGAAGCGGTCCGGACGCACCCGTACACCGTCGTCCTGTTCGACGAGGTCGAGAAGGCGCACCCGGACGTGGTGAACGTGCTGCTCCAGTTGATGGACGACGGCCGCCTCACCGACGGCCAGGGACGGACGGTCGACTTCCGCAACACGGTCGTCATCCTCACCTCGAACCTCGGCACGGAGCTCCTCGCCGGCGCGACGAGCGACGCCGCCCGTCGCACGGCGATCGAACCGGCGTTGCGCGCCCACTTCCGGCCGGAGTTCCTCAACCGGCTCGACGAGATCGTGCTGTTCCACCCGCTGACGGAGAAGGAGATCGGAGCGATCGTCACGCTCCAGCTCGACCAGGTCGCCGCCCGGCTCGCCGATCGTCGCATCGAGCTCACGGCCTCCGACGCGGCCCGCCGTCTGCTCGCGGCGGAGGGATTCGACCCCGACTTCGGCGCCCGGCCGCTCAAGCGGACGATCCAGCGGCGGGTCGTCGACCCCCTCACCGCCCGTCTCCTCGCCGGCGAGGTGGCGGACGGGAGCCGCGTCGAGGTCGGCGCCAAAGGGAAGGAGATCGTCGTCTCGATCTCGGCGAAGGGCAAGGGGGCGTGAGGGTGACCGGGGCGCTGACCGTGGCGGTCGTCGGGGCGAAGGACGTCGCGAAGGAGCTCGGCAAGAAGGGAACGGCCTCCGACCTCACGCTGTTCAACGCCGTGCACGACGATCGGGCGATCACGCTCGTCGAGCCGACGCAGTTCCCCGACAAGCTCGCCCCGCTCCCCGAGGCGATCGCGATGGCGGACCGGTGTCTCCTCGTGATCACCGAGCTCGCCCGCCCGGTCGCCGAGACGATCGCCTTCCTGGAGCTCGCCGACCTCCCGACGACGGTCGTCCTGGGGCCGACGATCGGGGCGCCCGACGCGGACCGGATCCTGAAGGGCGGTCGGCTGGCCGACGCGCCCCGCATCGCGCTCGACCTGCCCGCCCTGCGCGGTCTCGTGGACGGCTGGTCGGCCGTCCCCGTTGACGGCCCCGTCGAGGTCCCGCTCGACCACGCGTTCCCGGTGAAGGGCGTGGGCGCGGTCGCGCTCGGCGTCGTCCGTCGCGGGACGCTCAAGACGCACGACCGGCTCCGGCTCTACCCGACCGACAAGGAGGTCGAGGTCCGCTCGATCCAGGTCCACGACGTCGACCGGCACGACGCGTCGACCGGGGAACGGGTCGGCGTCGCGCTGCGGGGGATCGACGCCGAGGAGCTCGAGCGCGGCCAGGTGCTCGCGCCCCCCGGCCACCTGGGCGCCGGCCGGGAGGTCGCCGGAGGCCCGATCGCCCGGTGTCGGTACTACCGGGGCGACGCCGGACCCGGCGCCCAGCTCCATCTGGCGCTCGGCCTCGAGGTCGTCCCCGCGACGCTCGACCGGGCCGATGCCGGGACCACCACGGTGACCGCGGATCGACCCGTCGTCCTCGGCGCCGCCCGGATCGGCTTCCTCCTCGATCTGTCGGTCCCGGCGGGTCCCCGGATCGTGGGCCGGTTCGACGTCGCGCCCGGGTCAAAAGGACCGGCGGCCGGCTGACGCGGGCGGCGAGCCGCCTACGCGAACATCGTGACGGACTCCTTGCGGAGCTCTTCCTCGCCGACGACCTTCTCGATCGCCCGGTCGAAGTCGGCGACCGTCACGTGGTCGCGCTCTTCGCGGATCGCCCACATCCCGGCCTCCGTGCAGATCGCGCGGATGTCGGCGCCGGTCGCGCCGTCGCACCGACCGGCGAGCGTTTCGAAGTCGATCGGCTCTCGGATCGCCATCCCGCGGCTGTGGATCTTGAAGATCTCCGCCCGGCCCTGGTACGACGGCACGGGGATCTCGATGATCCGGTCGAACCGGCCGGGCCGCAGGAGCGCATCGTCGAGGATGTCGGGGCGGTTCGTCGCCGCGACGATCTTGACGTTCGCGAGCGGTTCGAAGCCGTCCATCTCGGCGAGCAGCTGCATCAGCGTCCGCTGGACCTCGCGGTCCCCGCTCGTCGCCACCTCGAGCCGCTTCGCGCCGATCGAGTCGACCTCGTCGATGAAGATGATCGTCGGCGCCTTCTCGCGCGCGAGCTGGAACAGCTCCCGTACGAGCCGCGCTCCCTCGCAGATGTACTTCTGGACGAGCTCGCTCCCGACGAGCCGGATGAACGTCGCGTGGGTGTGGTGCGCGACCGCCTTCGCGATCAGCGTCTTGCCGGTGCCGGGCGGGCCGATCAGGAGGACCCCCTTCGGCGGGTCGACCCCGACCTTGCGGTACAGCCCGGCCCGCAGCAGCGGGTACTCGACCGCCTCGCGGATCTCCCGGATCTGGTCGGTGAGCCCGCCGATGTCGGTGTAGGAGACATCGGGCTTATCGACGATCTCGCTCGCCGTCACGATCGGGTCGAGCGACGCCGGCAGCACGCCCATCACCGCGAGCGTCTGCTTGTTGAGCGCGACGCGGCTTCCCACGGTGATCTTCCCGTGCTCCACCGTCTCGGCGGAGTTGACGACGAAGTCGGGCCCGGTCGAGGACTTCACGATCACCCGACCGTCGGTCAGCACGTCCCGGACGCTGCCGACGATCAGCGGCGGGTAGCGGAGCCGGTCGAGCTCGGTCTTGAGCCGCTTCACCTCGCGCTGGAGCCGGAGGATCTCCGCCTCCATGTAGTGCCGCTCGCTCTCGACCCGCTTGATCGCCTCGGCGAGCTGCGTGTTGCGCAGCTCCAGGAAGTTGACCCGATCGAACGTATCGTGGGACGCCGCCGCGGATGCGTCCGGGTCGCTCATCGGTGGTGCAACCGAACGCCCGCAGGCGCCGGTGATAATGAGACAGCTACGGGGCTTATAAGTAATCGACCTTCCCGGCGGCGCGGGGGAGGTCGGTGCGCGCCGTCCCGCCGCGCCGGAGCCGTGCCTTTGCTCCCGGACACGTCACCGGGGCGTTCGCCCCTCGGACCGCGGCGCGCGACCCGCGCGCGCGGGGGTCCGTCGGGATCGGTGTCGTTCTTGAGCTCGGAGTCACCGCGGACGCGGAGTGGCGCTCCGCCGACCGGTCGACCGTCTCCGTCGTCGCCGAGGCCGGCGTGTCGGTCCCGATCTCGCAGGAGGTGGGCCGCCGACTGGTCGCGGGTCGGCCGGGCCGATGGACGGTCCGGCTCCACCACGACCTGCCGATCGGCCAGGGATTTGGGATGAGCGCGGCCGGCGCGCTGGCGACCGCCCGGGCGATCGGGCAGCTCGCGACGGTCGATCCGCCTCGGTGCGTGGCCGTCGCCCACCTGGCGGATCTGTTCGGCCGGGGCGGCCTCGGCGGCGTGGCGGCGATCCTCGGCGGGGGCGTCGAGCTCCGCGAACGACCCGGGATCCCGCCGTGGGGATCGATCGCTCGAGCCGAGGGACGGGCGCCGTTGCTCGTGGCGACGGTCGGGCCCCCGGTGCCGTCCCCCGACGTCCTCGGCCGGACCCGGACGCTCGAGCGGATCGAACGAGCCTACCGTCGGGTAGCATCGGACCTCGATCGACCCGACCTCGCCCGGTTCTGGACCGCGGCGGAGCGGTTCACCGATCGGGTCGGGCTCGCCCCCCGGAGCGTGCGCGACGCGGTCCGCGCCGTTCGACGACGCGGCGGACGCGCCGCCCAGGCGATGTTCGGGCGCAGTCTCGTCGCCGAACTACCGACCGGGGGCCGCCGGGCGGAGGTCGTCGCCTGGTTGGAGCGCCGGCCGACCATCCGGGCCGTGGAGATCGGCGTCGCCCGGTCCGGGGCGCGGCTCCTCCCGTAGCCCGCTTCGCTCGCCCATCGCAACCCTTTTCAAGCGGGGCCGGTCTCGCGGCGTCCCGTGACGCGGAAGCCGGCCCGGATGTACCGGAAGGTCGAGGGCCAGATCTACACCCGCCGCGAGTACATGGGCGGCGTCCCCGCGCTCCGGGTCACGCAGTTCGACACGGGGAATCTCAAGACGGAGTTCCCGTGGAGCCTCTCCCTCGGGACGGAGGAGGCGGCCCAGGTCCGCGACGTCGCCCTGGAGGCGGCCCGGATCAGCGCCGTCCGCGTGCTCGAGAAGGCGGCGCCGAACGAGTTCCGGCTCAAGGTCCGCCGGTACCCGCACCAGATCCTCCGCGAACACAAGATGGCGATGGGCGCCGGGGCCGACCGTATCTCCGACGGGATGCGGCGCGCCTTCGGGAAGCCGGTCGGCCACGCCGTGCGCGCCCCGATCGGGGCCGAGCTCCTGACGGTCTACACGACGGAAGGGCACCTGGACGCCGCGAAGGAAGCGCTGCGTAAGGCGTCCCACAAGCTGCCGGTCCCGACGCGGGTGATCGTCAGCTCGACGGCGTCGTAGCCATCGGTCGAACCACGAGCACCGGGCACGGCGCGCGGTGGACGAGCGCCGACGAGACGCTTCCGAGCAGGAGCCGCTGAGCCGTCGACAGCCCGCGCGAGCCGACGACGAGCAGGTCGGCCGGGTGCTTCTCGAGGAACAGGAGGATCTCGTCGACCGGAGCGCCTTCCTCGCAGACCCCGTCCACGGCCGTCGCCCCGGCCGCGCGCGCGTCCCGGACCGCGGCGTCGACGAGCGCCCGGTACCGGGGCCGCTCGCTCTCGCCGACGATCGGCGGGAGCATCGGTTCCGTCGGCATGGAGAGGGCCGGGTGGATCGGCGCGATCGCGACCACGGTGAGGCGAGCGGCGTACCGCCGGGCGAGATCGGCCGCGGTCGTCAGCGCCTGGGTCGCCGGGGCCGATCCGTCGATCGCCACGACGATCGCATGGAATCCGGTCGTCATCGTTCGACCGCGAGCCGACCGGCGCTACAAGTCCGTTGCGTCCGGGGCGCGCGCCGGGACGGCCCGAACTGCTTTGTAGGGGACCCGACCCTCCTCGGACCGTCGGGTGTCCTCCGTGGCTCCGTTGTGCAGCAACTGCGGTGGGAGTGATTTCGTCTGGGCAAACGAGCTTCGCACCGGAACGATCGGGCGTGGCACGCTCTCGATCCGGTCCGGCGGCGAGCTGTCGCTCGGCACGCGCTTGTGCCGAACGTGCGGGCACGCCGACCTGTTCCTGAAGGACCCGGCGATCCTCAAGATGCCGCACACGTGGCGGCCCGGCGAGTTCGTCCCGCTCGCGCCTCGACCCGCCCCGCCGGCGCCCTCGCCCGCCGCACCTACCCCTCCGTCCCCGCCGATGCACTCGGCCGCCGCGACGCCCTCCCCGACCGCGACGACGGTCGCAGCGCCCCCGGTTCCTCCGCCCGCGCCGCCGACGGTCGCACCGCCCGCAGCGCCGGCGGCCCCCTCTCCGCCTCCGCCCTCGTCGGCCAGCCCCGGGCCGGAGGTCGGTACACCGGAGGCGGACACCCCGGCCGGATCGGAGTCCCCCGCCAAACCTCCCGCGAAGCGACGGAGCTCGCGACCCCGGGCGAGCGACGCGAAGAAGAGCTAGTCACTTCGGCGCGTCGCGAATCGCACTCGCTCGAGCAGTTCTTCGAGCTGGTCGATCCGCGCCACGTCTCTGACCGCTCGAGGCTTCGCCTGGGCAGGGTACAGCCCGGGCGGATAGGCGTGCCAGAGTCCGCGATAGAGCGCGGCGCCGAGTCCCGCGGCGACCGCCCCTCCCACGTCCAGGTCCCAGCGGTCGCCGACGTGGAGAACGGACGCGGGAGGGAGCCGGAGCCGACGCGCGGCCTCGAGGAAGATCTCGGGAGCCGGCTTGGCCGTCCCCAGATCGCACGACGCGACCACCGTGGCGAACCTGGGTCCCGAGTGGGTCTGGAAGAACCAGCGCCAGGTGGCGGCCGAGCGGCCCGTGTTCGTGACCGACACCACCGGCACTCCGGCCGCCGCGAGCTGGGCGGAGACCCGAACCGCCTCGGGATTGATCCGGGGCGGAAACTCGAGGAGTCCCGCGTCGGAGAACTGCCGGCCGGCGACTCCCGGTCGGACGCGCAGCTGTGCGCGGGCTGTCCGCGCCACCATCTCGACGATCGTTCGGGGTGCGGTATCGGTCGCCGATCGACCCTCTTCCGCGAGTCGTGCCCGAACGCGCGTGAGCGCGGACCGGAGCCGAGCCGGAGCGACCGGTCGCCGGCCCGGACCGGCCAGGAGGTCGCCGAGCACCTCGAGGCGGGCGCGGTCCCATTGGACGTCCGACGCGCCCCCGTGCGAGATCGTCGTGAACCAGAGGTCGAGGGAAAGCGCCCGATACCGGGGCCGACGATCCGGAGCCGCCGGGGGCCGCCCGCTCCGCCGAGGCGGATAGCGGGGCATGGATTTGAACCATGGATCTACGGGTTATGAGCCCGTCGGGATTTCAGGACGAACGGGAGCCCCGTTCGCTTTCCTGACTACCCTACCCCGCTGCGGCCCGCGGTAGGAGGGCTCGGTATATGAACACTACAACGCGCGCGCCGGCCGAGGGCGAACGTCGAGGCGACGGAGCCGTTAGAACGGGACGCGAAGGGCGATCCAGGCGAGCGCGAAGCCCGCCGCAGCCCCCGACACCGGTCCGATCCCCCAGCCGGTGAGCACCGCACGGATCGGACGGCCGAGCGCCGTCCGTTCCCGCCGCGCGAGCCCCGTCCCGATCATCGCGCCGACGAGCGCCTGGTTCATCGACGTGAAGTAGCCGAACCCGACGGAGACCAGGATGACGGTCGCCTGCGCCAGCTGCGCCGAGATCGCCATCCGGGCGTCGAGCTTCACGAGGTCGAACGCGACGGTCTTGAGCAGCGGCCGTCCCCACGTGAGGACCCCGACGGCCAGCCCAATCCCGCCGACGACCGCCGCGGCCAGCAAGCCGAACAGTCCGGTCATCACCAGCGCCCCGGACGCATTCGCCACGTCGTTCGCGCCCATCGCGAACGATGCGCCCGCGCCGACCGCCACGAGCGCGACCGTGGCCCACCGGCCGGGCCCCCCGGAAGACGGGGCTGCCACGGGTCGACGACGGTCGGCGAGCCGGACGATCGCGAACGCGAGCGCGCAGGCGGCGAACGGCGCCGTCGCCCAGACGACGACCAGTACCCCGATCGTGCGCCAGTCGACCGGGACGCCGGCCGCGACACCGGCGCCGACGGCCGAGAAGACGAGGATCTGGATCGTCGACGTCGGGATCGTCACGAAGTTGTAGACGCTGGTGACGAGCAAGGCGCCGGCGACGATGGCGAGCGCCAGGCCGAGCGCGACCCGGGGCGTCGAGAGGATCCCGTGGCCGACGGTCTGTT
>JASHXM010000028.1 GCA_030043545.1 Thermoplasmata archaeon
GGTCGGGCTCGTCCCGTACGGCTGGCGCCGATGGCTCTGAGCGGCGACGACCGCCCGGTGGATCAGGTCGAGGCGCAGCGGCGTCGAGAACGCCGCCGGGAGCGCGACCGTCGACTCCGACTTGCCCGCGAGCGACAGGATGTGCGCGCGGTGGTGGACGGGGCCGTCCGCCTTCGCGCTCGGTTTGGGCGCAGGGGCGGTCGGCTCCGGCATCACGCCCCCTGCTTCGAGTGGGTGCTCAGGTAGCGGATCTCGACCTTCTCGACCGCCGCGACCCGGCCGCGGAGCGGCGCGCGGAACCGGAGGAGTCGCTTCGCGGGGCCGGGGAGCGAACCGTGGAGGACGATGCAGGCGGAGCGGACCTCGCCGTAGTGCGGGAAACCGCCGGCGGGGGTGATCGGGTCGCTGCGCGGGTCGCGGACGACCCGGAGGACGCGCATGTTGATCTGCGTGCGGCGGTGGTACCCCTGCTGCCCCGCCTGCGGGATCCGGTAGCTGACGAAGCTCGGGTTGTGCGGGCCGAGCGTCCCGATCATCCGGCGGTGCTTCGAGTTCTTCCGCGGCTGGAGTTTGACGCCCCACCGCTGGATGTGCCCCTGGAAGCCGAACCCCTTGGTGACCCCGACGACGTCGACGAACTCCCCTTCCTTCGTGAGCTGGTCGACCGGGACCTCCTTCCCCAGCTGATCGAGCGCGAACGCCCGCCGGTCGGCGAACTTCTCCCCGGCGACGCGCACCTCGAACAGCGCGGGGGTCTTCGACGGCACCCCGGTGAGCAGCTTCGGCTGCGTCGCGAGGACCAGGCGGACCTCGTCCCCGGACGCCTTCCCGAACGCCTCGAGCGCCTCCGCGGACGACGCGGGATGGCTCGGAACGCGTCGCGTCAGGTCCGGCGGGGCGTCGCCGCCCCACACCTCGCTCGCCACGCGCATCCCGTACGGGTCGCGGACGTACACGCGCGCCGCGACGGCGCGCGCCGGCGGCACCTCGACGACCGTCACCGGGACGGCGACCTCCTGCCCGGCGGTCGTCGACCGCTTGCGGTAGTCGACGATGAACGCGTGCGTCATCCCGACCTTGTAGCCGGCGAACCCCTCGAGCGCGGGCTGCTTCGGGCCGGCGGGCCAGGAACGGATCCGCGGCACGGGCCGGGCGGCCCGGGAACGCGGGGAGAATGCGAGCGAGCCTCGCCTCGGTCGGTGCCGGCGTGCCATGAAACGAAGGGGTCCCCCTCTGCGGGGGACGGGGGAGTTAGGTACCCTATATAAGCGCTTGTAGAAACCGGCGGTCCGCCGAGAGAAAACCGGCGCCGGGCTCCTGCCTCCGGCGGCGCGCCCTCGAACGCGCGCGTAGAGCCGGTTAGATCAGCCCCAGTTCCCGGCCGGCCGTCTCGAACGCCGCGATCGCGGCCCCGACGTCGTCGTCGGTGAGGGCGGCGTTCATGATCGTGCGGATCCGCGCCTTCCCTTTCGCCACCATCGGGAAGACGATCGGCAGCGCGAAGACGCCGAGCTCGAGCAGCCGCTCGCTCATCCGCTTCGCGGTCGCGCTCTCGCCGACGATCACCGGCGTGATCGGCGTCGCGCTCGCGCCGGTGTCGAAGCCGAGGCCGACCATCGCCTGCTTGAACCGACGGGTGAGCGCCCAGAGGCGGGCGACGTGCTGGGGCTCCTGTTCCAAGACGTCGACGGCGGCGATGCACGCCGCGACGACCGCGGGGGGATGGGAACCCGAGAGCAGCCAGGTCCGGGATTTGTTGTAGGCGAACTGGACGAGCTCGGGGGAGCCCGAGACGTGGCCGCCGACGACGCCGAACGCCTTCGAGAACGTCCCCATCTCCACGTGGACGCGGTCGTGGGTGAGGTGGTAGTGGGAGACGATCCCCCGCCCGCCGTCCCCGAGGACCCCTTCGCCGTGCGCGTCGTCGACGTACACCATCGCCCCGTGGTCGTGCGCGACGGCGGCGATCCGGTCGAGCGGCGCGATGTCGCCGTCCATCGAGAAGACGCCGTCGGTGACGACGAGGATCCGGCGGAACGCCGGCGCGTGCTCCTCGGCGGTCGCGAGGGCCCGCGCGAGGTCGGCGGGGTCGGCGTGCCGGTAGACCGCCCGCTCGGCGCGGGAGAGGCGGACGCCGTCGATGATGCTGCCGTGGTTCAGCTCGTCGCTGACGACCAGGTCCCCCTCGCCGACGAGCTGCGGGAGGAGTCCCGCGTTCGCCGCGAATCCGGTCTGGTAGACGAGCGACGCCGGCGCGCCCTTGAACCGGGCGAGCCGCCGCTCGAGCTCCATGTGGAGGTCCATCGTGCCGGCGATCGGACGGACCGAGCCGGAGCCGACGCCGTGCGACCGGACGGCGGCGATCGCCGCCTCCTTGAGCCGTGGGTGGTTCGACAGCCCGAGGTAGTTGTTCGAGCAGAACATGAGCACGGGGCGGCCGTCGACCGTGCAGCGCGGCGTGCTCGGGCCGCCGAGGACCCGCAGCTTCCAGTCGAGATCGGCGGCGACGAGCTCCGCCACCTCGCGCCCGAGGAACCCCACCGGGTCGCGGTCGGTCACCAGCGGGCCTCGAGCGACACCTTCGCTGCCTGCCCGCTCTCGATCAGTTCCATCGCCCGGGCGACGTCGCGGATCGGCACGCGGTGCGTGATCACGCGCGCGACCTTCTCGCGGAACGCCGGCCGGGCGAGGAGGCCCTTCACCTGGTACCACGTCTCGAACATCCGCCGGCCGAAGATCCCGTGGATCCGGGCTGCCTTGAAGACGACCGCGTTGTCGAAGTCGAGCGTCGCCGGCCGGTCGAAGAGGCCGAGCAGCGAGACGCGCCCCCCGGGGCGCAGCGCGTCGAAGGCGAGCCGGAGCGACGCCGGATGCCCCGACATCTCGACCGCGACGTCGACCCCGTGTCCGCCGGTCGCGGCCCGGACCTTCGGCGCGAGGTCGTCGCCGTCGCGGCCGGGCACGAGCACCAGGTCGGCGCCGAGGTCGCGCGCGAGCGCCGCGCGGAGCGGGTTCACCTCGGTTGCCACGACGGTGGCGGCGCCGAGCGTCTTGGCCGCCGCCACCGCCATGAGGCCGATCGGCCCGCAGCCGGTGACGAGGAGGTTCTGGCCGGCGATCCCGTCGTCGCTCGACTCCGGGAGGAGGCAGTGCATCGCGTTCCCGAGCGGCTCCTGGACGGAGGCGATCGCCGGGTCGAGATCCGGATCGTTCTTCCAGGCGTTCAGCTCCGGGATCACGGCGAACTCCGCGAAGACACCGTCGCGGTCGACGCCGAACACCTGGACGTTCTCGCAGATGTGCATCCGCCCGGTCCGGCACTGGAAGCAGGTGCCGTCGACCAGATGGGTCTCGGCGGAGACCCGGTCGCCGACGGCGAGCCCTTTCACCCCCGGTCCGAGCCGGACCACCTCCCCGCAGACCTCGTGGCCGAGGATCAGCGGCAGCGACTTCACCCGCGACTGGGCCCACTCGTTCCACTTCCAGAGATGTAGGTCGGTGCCGCAGACGGAGGAGGCGAGGACCCGGACGAGCACCTCCCGGTCCCCGGCGACCGGCTCCGGCACCTCCCGGACCGTCGCTCCCGGGGCCCGGTCAGTCTTGACGACGGCCTGCACAGCGCTCGGGCCGCGCGAGAGGGGGTTAGCGCATAACGGTTCGCCGATGCGTCGGACCAACGGCGTTCCGGCGACGTGGAGTTACCCGGACGCGATAATGTGCGTAAATAGGTCCGCCGGCATCCGTCGGGAGAGGATCGCATGAGCCGGGACATGCGGTCGGAAGCGCCGGCGACGCCGTCGCCGTCGCGCGTCTGGACCGTCGAGGAAGCGAACGCCCGACTCCCCGCGCTCGGGGAGCTCCTGGACCGGCTCCGCGGCTGGGCGGTCCGGATGAGCGAGGTCCACGCCGAGCTCCGGCGCCTCGCCGGTTTCTGGGGGGCCGAGATCGACGCGGCCGATCACGCCGACCACCCGCTCAAGGAGCGGCTCGAGTCGGAGATGAAGAACCTCTCGCGACGGCTCGACGAGGCGATCGACGCGCTGCGGGCCGAGGCGATCGAGGTGAAGGCGCTCGACACGGGCCTCGTGGACTTCTACTCGTTCCACGACGACGAGCTCGTCTACCTCTGCTGGCGGCGCGACGAGCCCGCGGTCGCCTACTACCACACGCTCCACGGCGGATTCGCCGGACGCCGCCCGATCCCGCCGCGAGCCGGGGCGCTCGCGCGACCCGAGCCGTCGCCCTGACCGGTCAGTCGCTCGACGTCGCCGGTCCCGCGCGGTACAGCTCCGTCGCGCCGACCCCGATCGCGAACACGCCGACCGCCGCCCCAAGCGCCGACGCGACCAGGAGCACCGGATAGGCAGAGGAGAGCCCGAGCAGGAGGAGTCCGATCGGCGCGCCCGCGCCCGCCCCGCCGCCGATCACGGCAGCGGTCCGCATCCGACCCCGGCGAAGCGCGACGGCGGTGCCCACCGCCACGACCGCCGCGAGCCCCTCCAGGGCGGCTCCCCCGTACACGGAGGAGAGGAAGCTCTCCAGCGTCGGGAACGGCGACTCGACGACCGTCGTCCCGTTGCTGACGTCGGTCGGGTAGAGCGTCACGTTGAGCCCCGACGACCCGGCGTCGTACGTCGGAGTGACGAACGTGTCGATCGTCCCGGGGGCGTAGCCGGGGACGGTCGCCCGGAGCTCGACGCCGCCGCTCGGCACCCCCGAGAAGGCGAACTCCCCGCCGAACGACGTCGTGTTCGAGCCGAAGATCCCCCGGTCGTCCTCGAGGACGACCGTGGCGCCGACCGCCGGGCGGACGGCGCCGTTCGACAGCGCCTCGTAGACCGTGCCCGAGATCGTGTAGCGGGCGGAGCCGCTCGCCGCCCCGCCGTAGTAGACGAGGCCGCCGGCGACCGCCGCGGAGACCACCGCGACGAGCGCGAGCGCGACGACGAGCGCGTTCGTCGTCCGCCACCGGGGGGGTCGGGGCGGCGCGAGCGGAGGATAAAGGCTCGGGATCACCTCCCACGTGTAGAGCGGCGGCGGGTCGCGGGGAACGACGACCGGGACGGCGAGGTGGCAGTGCGGACACGGAAACCACTGGGTCGGCGGCGTCGGGGCGACGACCGCCGCGAGCTCGGTGCCGCACGCCGGGCAGCGCACGCGGACGGTCGGCGGCGCCATCGGCCGTCTCCGAGCCGAGCCGGGGTCTTAGCGTTACGGCGGGCGCTCGGCAAGCCGCATCCCCGGGTCGTGGGGGTCGACGACGGGGCGTTCGACCGACACGACCGCGAGGCGCCGATCGCCGCGGTCGTCGTCGCGCTTCCGAGCGGCGTCGAGGAGGTGCGCGTCGGCCGGGTGCGGGTCGACGGGACCGACGGCACCCGGCGGATCGTCGCGCTGCTGCGTCGGCTCGCCGACCGGGCCGGGGTCCGCGCCGTCCTGCTCGACGGAGCCGTGGTCGGGGGGTTCAACGTCCTCGACCTCGACACGATCGCGCGCGCGACTGGGGTGCCGGTCGTCGCGGTCACCCGGCGGCCGCCGGATTTCGTCGCCATCCGCGCCGCGCTCCGGGAGTGGTTCCCCCGGTCGGCCGCCGAACGGTACCGCTTGCTCCGCCGCCATCGGCTGTTCCGGGTGCCGACCCGGGGACTCCCGATCTGGGCCGCGGCCGCGGGATGCCCAGCCGCGGACGCGGCCCGCCTGATCGCCCGCGCGACGGTGCGGGGGTTCTGGCCCGAGCCGCTCCGGCTCGCCCACCTGGTCGCGTCCGCCGGCCGGTCGGGACGCCGACACTCCGACCGAACCGTTAAGGAGCCCCGCCGCCGTTCCGCCGGCGGGCCTGTAGCTTAGCCTGGATAAAGTACTGGCCTTCTAAGCCAGCATCCTCGGGTTCAAAGGCCCCGGGGGCGACCCCCCGAGGCGGAGAGTCCCGACAGGCCCGCTCTTTCGGCCCGCGAAGAGCAGTACCCTCCCGCGCCGACGCGGACCTGCTCGCGCGGGGTCGGCGCCGGGGGGTGGAGTTCGGGCCGCGTGGCTCCGCTACGGGCCGCCCGGGGGCCGGGCCGGCCGGGAGGCGGGTCGGAGCAGGTCCGAGTACGAGCCGGACTCGAGCGCGTCCGACGGGAGCTCGAGCTCGGAAAGCATCGTCCTCAGCTCGGCGTGAGCGGGGGCGACGGGGTCCGCCGGGTCCACGGTCTTCTCGAACTCGAGATACGACCCCAGGCCGACCACGTCGTCGAGGTGGACCCGGGTGCCGTTCCAGTCGAAGACCTTCCGGACCTTCGAGACCACGACGTCGACCTCCAGGGCCGAGGCGAGGACGGGCTCGAGGCCGTGACCGGCCGGCAGCGCCGCGAGGACGATCCGGCTCTCCTTGGTGTCCGCACGATCGGGGCGATCGTACCAGACCAGCTGGTCCCGCTCGGGGTGCTGGAGCCGAAGTTTGAGCCGCCCGCGAACTCCCCGGAAGTAGACGTCGCGCTGGTTCAGGGTCCCCTCGAAGGTCGCCCCCAAGGCCCGCAACCGGAGCTCGAGGTCGCTCGGGGAGCCCACCCGGACCTTGAGCTCGATCAGTCGCTTGCGTAGGGCGCCGGAAGGCGCAGTCGCCGCCGACTCCTCGACTTCCCGGCGCATCGTCCCCTGTTTCGCGGACCGGTGGGATTCGGCGTGCGAGCGCTACGCCGTCCCGACGACCGCGGCGCAATCGTCGCAGAGGATCGCGCTCGGGCCGGCGGCGATCGGCCGCCCGCAGAGCGGGCAGGTGAGCCGCGCGTCCGCGGCGGCGATCAGCTCCTGGACGCTCGTGCGGAGCGTCGGGTCGGCGGCGGCCGGCGCTTCCTCTCCACCGGCCGGCCGCTCCGTCTCGGGCAGGAACGACTCGAGCCGGATCCGGTACACTCCCGTGCGCCGGTCGAACGCGACGTAGCGGCGTTGGACGAGCCCCTGGAGGGCCGAGTCGACGAGCTCCCGCACCCCGCCGAAGACGTGGGCGAGCTCGACGCTCGACATCCCGTTCGTCTCCGCGAGCACCTCGAGCGACCGGGTCGCGAGCAGCGAGAGGTCGCCCTGCCCGATCGCGCGGTCGAGCGCCCACGCGAGCCGCGACGGCCGCGGGATCCGGCGAGCCGGCGCGAACCGGCCGGCGCGCGGGTCGGCGAGCACCGCGGTCCGGACCAGGTCGACCTCGTACCGGACGCGCTCCTCCGCCGTGTAGAGCAGCAGCGCGACGGAGAACGGCAGGACCGGCTGAACGCGGCAGATCATCATCCCCTGCGCGAGCGTCCCGATCCGCGGCGGCAGCTGCACCCGCGGCCCGCCGGCGGCGGCCCGGTCCTCCTCCACGCGCGAACGCGGCAGGAAGTGCTCCCGGAGGAGGACCCGGGCGATCGCGCGCCGCGGAGCCCCGCCCCCCGGCGGGTGGAGCTCGGCTGCGCCGTCGGCGTGGAACGCGACCCGTTCGAACGGGACGGAGAACGCCCACGACGACTCGGCCGCAGGCGGTGCGACCAGGCGGACCTCCCCTTCGGTGAACAGCGCCTCGGGGTCGGCGAGCGCCGAGAAGAACGTCGGGAACTCCTTCCCGTCGACGGTCAGCGCGACCGGCCCGATTGTCGGGCGTCGCCGGACGACGTACTCCTCGTACGCCCGGGCGAGCACCCGCGCCGAGAAGTCGTCGAACCGCTCGCCCGCGAGCGTGCGGGCGAGCCGGTCGATCTCATCCAGTGGAACGTCGGGCACCGGCGGCTCGCTCCTCCCCTACCAACCGGTAGAGCGAGATAAAGCGCCGCGCCATCGACTCGAGCGATCCGTTCGCCCGGACCCACCGAGTCCCGTCCGCGGAGATCCGGCGCCGGCCCGCCTCGTCCCGAACGAGCTCGCCGAGGACGCCGGCGAGGGCTCCCGGGACGTCGGGGTCGACGCGACGTCCGGTGACGCCGTCCTGGACGACCTCGGCCGCTCCACCGGTCGAGGGGGCGACGACCGCGGCACCGCTCGCCATCGCCTCCAGGAGCGCGACGCTCGACGTGTCGCTCGTCGACGGCAGGACGAACAGATCGCTCTGCGCGAGCAGCGCCCCCTTCTCCGACTCGGCGACCGGGCCGACGTACCGCACGCGGGCGGCGAGGCGGGGGTCGCTCGCAAGTCGTGCGCGGACCGCCGCCTCCTCCGGGCCGGTGCCGCCGACGACGGCGACGATATCCTCGGTCCGGCCGACGTCCGCCACGGCGTCCAGGAACCGGTGGACCCCCTTGTCGACGGTCAGCGCGACCGGCCCGATCGTCGGGCGACGCCGGACGACGTACTCCTCGTACGCCCGGGCGAGCACCCGCGCCGAGAAGTCGTCGAACCGCTCGCCCGCGAGCGTGCGGGCGAGCCGGTCGATCTCATCCAG
>JASHXM010000004.1 GCA_030043545.1 Thermoplasmata archaeon
GAGCCGGGCAAGCTGCTGCAGGCGAACCGGGGCTTCCTGCTGGTCGACGAGATCGGGAAGCTGCCGCTCGGGACCCAGAACGTACTGCTGCAGTCCCTCAAGGAGGGGACGGTGACGCCGTCCAAGTCCCGCGAGAGTTTCCCCGGCTCGTTCGTCGCCGTCGGCACCTCGAACCTCTCCGACCTCGACAACATCAACGATCCGCTCTCCGACCGTCTCACCAGCCTGCACATCGGCTTCAACGATCGTCACGCCGCCAACCGGCGGATCGTCGAGCTTGGCCGGTCCGACGAGCCCGAGACGTTCGTCCCGGAGGTCCTCGTCGATGCCGGGGTCCGGGTCATCGAGGCGTGGCGGCTTCGGATGGGCGACGAGAACCCGGACATCGGCGAGGTCGGCTCGAACCGCACGCTGATCGACGTCGCCGAGCGGACCGCGGCGATCGGGCTCCTCAACGGCCGCTCGGTCCCGTCGAGCGCGGACCTCAAGGCCGGGCTCCTCCACGCGATGCGGGGCCGGATCCGGGCCCGGAGCGGCGACTCGTTCCGCCAGAACGAGAAGCGGGTGCAGTCGTTCGTGGAGGAGTACCTGTCGCCCGCGCTCAAGCGGAGCGCCGGGGTCTACTGGTGCCGGTACTTCTCCGGTCCGCTCAAGGAGAACAAGGGCGAGGCCGAGGAGCTGGTCGGCGAGGGCCGTCGCCTGAAGGACGATGCGGCGCTCGCCCAGGGGCTGTCGGCCGACGGTCCGCTCTTCCCCCGCTTCCGCGCGTTCGCCCGGTACGTCGGCGACCGCGAGCACCCGAGCGACCGGATCGGCACCCCGCCCGCCGCGCTGAGCGTCTACCGCCTCCTCGAGGAGTTCTCGCTGTTCTCCTGCAAGGAGGAGGACGCCGACGACGCCCCCCTCTAGCCCGGCGGTCGACCTTCCGGACTGCGCGACGTTCCCGGACGACGTCGTCTCGGACGACCTCACCGACGCGCTCGATCGCGCGGCGCTCGTCCGCGCCCTCGCGGAGGGCGGGGTGGGGGCGGCGCGGGAGCTGTTGAAGCGGACCGCCCAGGACGACGCGGAGCTGAAGCGGCGCCTAGAGCGGCTTCGGGAGCGGCTCCGAGGTCAGGCGAGTCGCCGCATCGGGCGGCTCCTGGGGGAGTACGACCGCCGCGAACAGGAGATCGACGAGTACTCCCGCAAGAGCGACGAAGAGGTCGCCCGCCAGATCGCCGAGCTCGAGGGTCGGCTCGCCCGGGCGCGCGCGATCGACTGGTCGAAAGGGCTCCCGCTCGACCTGACCGGCGACCTCGAGTCCGCGCTGCTCGCCCCGGACGCCTCCTGGAACCGGCCGCCGCCTCCGCCCGGGTTCCTCGCCCGCCTGAAGGCGGCGTTCGCTCGGTTCGTCGCGTGGCTGAAGCGGCTGTTCGGTCGAACGGCCCCTCCTCCTACGAAGACCCCGGGGGAGCGCTCGGTCACGTTCGCGGTCGCCTCGGGCGACGGTCGGGCGCTCGGACCGTCCGCGCTCGGCGACACCCTCGCCCGGCTCAGCGCCCCTCAGCGCGAGGAGCTGACCGACCGGGTGTCGAAGACCCTCCAGGGCCGGGAGCGGGAGCTGGAGCGCGCGGCAGAGCAGCGCCGGCGGGAGGCGGAGGCGCAGCGGCGACGGCTCGAGGAGGAGCGGGCCGAGGCGCGTCGTCGCGCAGAGTCGGAGACCGAGCGGCAGCTCAAGGACGCGGAGGAGAAGCGGTTCGAGCGGGAGCTCAAGGAGCGGGGGTTCGTCGCGGAGCGCGGCGGCGAGCTCGCGGTCACCTACGGGCTGGTCGAACGGTTCGCCCGGCTGCTCCTCGAGGAGGAGAGCCGGCGGCTCCCGGGCGACGTGCGGATGTCGCTCAAGGGGGGCGGCGCCACCGGGGTGTACGAGAAGGCCCGACTGCGCCGCGCCGAGGAGATCGCGCACCTGGACGTCCCCGGCTCGCTCCTCGAGGCGCGGCTCCGGGGATCGCGCCACATCGACGAGTCGACCAGCTACGTCTACCGCGAGGTGACCGCCGAGCGGGTCCACGTCGTCCTCGCCTTCGACCGCTCCGGCAGCATGTCGGAAGGCGGCAAGCTCGACGCCGCGAAGAAAGCCCTCCTGGCCCTCTACGTGGCGGTCCGACGGCGGTACCCGGACGCGACGATCGACCTCCTCGCCTTCGACAACGCCGTCACGGTCCTCGACCTGGTCGCGCTCTGGGAGTGCACGGCGGGGTCGTTCACGAACACGGCGGAGGCGCTGCGGGCCGCCCACCTGCTCCTGCGCTCGTCCCGGGCGAGCCGCCGGGAGGTCTACCTGATCACGGACGGACTGCCCGAGTCGTACACCGCCGACGACGGGACGGTCCGCGCCGGGCAGCTCGACGAGGCGCTCGAGCGGGCGCTCGACCGGGCCCGCGAGCTCGCGACGGTGACACCGCTTCGGGCGACGGTGATCCTGCTCAAGTCGGCCCACCCGGAGTACGAACCGGCGGCCCGGTCGATCGCCCGGACGCTCGGCGGGGAGCTGGTCGTCACGGATCCGGGACGGCTCGGCGTCGAGCTGCTCGTCCGGTGGGCGCACGGCACCCAGATCGAGCGGCG
>JASHXM010000029.1 GCA_030043545.1 Thermoplasmata archaeon
CGGCGCGCCGCTCGCGGTCGGCCTCTACTTCCTCCTCTCCGGATACGCCAACGAAGGTCGGCCCCCGGCCGCGGTCGTCGGCCAGTCGATCCTCGGCGCGGCGATCGGCGCGGTGGCGATCGCCCCGCTGATCCCGGGCGGATGGCTTGGCCTCGTCGCGATCGATCCGCGGACGTTCGGGCTCGCCGCCGTCAACGGGCTCGTGAGCTTCTACGTCGCGCCGCGACTCTACTTCGCGGCGATCCGTCGGGAAGGGGTCGTCATCCCGTCGGTCCTGATGACGTCGATCCCGATCTTCACGCTCGCGCTCGCCGTCGGGGTCCTCCACGAGGGCGCCGCCTGGCTCGCCCTGCTCGGGATCCCGGTCGCCATCGTTGGGTCCGTGATCACGCTCCGGGGACCGTCCGGCCCGGACGCGGAGCGCTGGCAGCGGGTCGGTCGGTAGGGGCCCCTACTGCCAGTCGCCCAGGTTTCGGTTCGCGCTCTTGCGACGGGGGGTCTTGCCGAGGTCCCCGACCGACGAGTCGAGCGTGGCGGGCGGGGCGGCCGCCGCCGCGCGCTCCCCCGGCGAGGACGTCTCGGGCTCGCCCAGGCGTTGCTGATGGCTCCCCCGGAGCAGCGCCGCGGCGTCCCAGTCGAACACTTCCGTCACCCGGGCGAGCGTCTGCGCCACGCGGTCCGCGTAGTACTCCCAATCCGGCTGCTTGGGGAACGGGCGCCCGTCGACCCACGGCTCGACGTCCTGGGGGCTCTTCCTGGAGTCGGTCACGATCCACGCGACGCGCATCCCCGGAATGACGTCGTACCCCTCCTCGTGGAGGCGTCGGTAGACGCGGAGGAACGGGAGCGCGTCCCGCGTCGACTCGTTGTACTCGCTCTCGGCCCGCACCGAGCGGGAGATCACGAGCTGCTCCACCGGGACGGTCTTCGCGCGGACCTGCTGGACGAGTTCGCGCGAACGGCGGACCGCGCCGTCGGTGTCCCCCTTGAGGACGAGGTCGAACACCTGGAGCAGCGCGTCCGACTGGAAGTCGAACGCGTCGGTGCGGCGCGTCTCGTAGCCGCGGACGACCGTCTCCTCGCGGGGCCAGACGGTCCGGCCGACGTACCGCTTCTTCGCTCCGTGCGAGAAGAACGTCTCGTACACCGACTGGAACTCGAAGGTGACCCCGGTCCGGCTGAACCGCCGGGCGAGCGAGTCGCCGAACTCCCGGGCCCCCTCGAGCGACGGGGTCGGCGAGCGGACGAACACCGAATCGGTATCGGAGTAGACGACGTCGAACCCGTCGGTCTCGAGCTCCCGGATGATCGACGTGATCGCCTCCCGGGCGAACGCCGTGATCGCCGCCCCGATCTGCTTGTTCGTGAACCGGTAGAAGCTCGACGCGAGCACCCCGTAGAACGAGTTCATCAGGATCTTGACCGCGTTCTGGAGGCCGTCGAAGTAGGCGGCGAGGTCGGGGTTCGGCGCGGCCCGGCCGAGGGCGCGGAACCGGTCGCGGTCGGCGAGCAGTTCGGCGAGGATCTCGGGGATGATCCCCCGGCGGACCTCGGGGGCGAGGAACCGGGCCCCCGACGGGGCGACGGTCGTCCCGTTCGGGTCGAGGGTCGTGAAGCAGAGGTTGCGCGCGATGATGATCGACGGGTACATCGACTTGAAGTCGAGCGTGACGACCCACCGGTGGATCCCGGCGCGGATCGCGTGGACGTAGCCGCCCTCGATCGCGGCGTCGCGGCTCGCCCGGTGGGTCGGCGGCACCCCGACCTTTCGGGCGTCCGCGCGCGGGATCAGCATCGCGTCGATGTACTGCGAGGTGCGGCCGTTGAGCCCCTCGTCGAGCGGGAGGTGCGCGACGGTCGCGAGGTCCGCGCCGCGGTCGATCGACCGCAGCTTGAGCAGGATCTGGAGCGCGAGGTCGGCGTCGTGCTCGCAGTACTCCATCACCCGCTTCGGGTCCGCGGCCCACTCCCGATCGATCTGGCGACGGTCGACGTCGAGCTTCGAATCGTTGAGGAGCGTCCGCGCGACGAACTGGAGCGACTCCTGCTTCGGCTTGAGGTCCCTCCGGGCGAACCACCAGGCGTCGGCGACGACCCGGCCCGGGATCCGCCACAGGCGATCGCCCATCTCCTTGGGGGGGCCGCGGTCGCGGGCGACGGCGAGCGACGCGAGCCCGGTCGCCTGGGCCCGCTCCGCGAGCAGCGGGAGGTCGTAGCCGCCGATGTTGTAGCCGGTGATCACGTCCGGATCGTCGTCCACGATCTCCGCGACGAACGCCTCCAGGAGCGCGCGCTCGCTCTCGTGGCGGAGCTGGAACGTCCGACGAGGGCGTCCGCCTCCCTCGGCCACGCCGCAGATCGTGAAGATCGTGCGTTCCCGGATCGCGTTCTCGATGTCGAACGAGAACACGCGCAGGGACGGGCGGAACGGCTCGGCGGGCCGGATCTCCCGCCCGCCGTCGGTGACGATGCGGACGACCTCCGGGACCGTGTAGCGGGACCGGATCTCGGGCGGCTCGTCTTCCGCTTCGAACGCGACGCAGAGCCCGAGGTGCTTGTCGTACAGGAACCGGTGGACGAACGGGATGTCGCAGGCGAGGACGCTCGCGTCGTCGTCCCGGCGGCGGTACCGCTCGCGGTAGTCGGGGACGATCCACGGCTTGCGGAGGGTCACGCGGAGCGTCGGCCGGTCGCGGCCGTTGACCCACTCGGTGCGGTCGTCCTGACCCACCACTTCCGGATCGTGCCCGAGCTGGGCCCGGACCTCGGGGGTGGGGTCGGTGATCTCGAAGTACGGCCGGAACCCGTAGTACCGGGCGACGATCGCCGCGCCGTCCTTCGACCGACCGTACAGCTCGACGACGACCCCGTCCTCGAGCGCCTGGTACGACCCGCCGACGACGAACAGCTCGACGGTGCGCACGGCCCGAGGAGCCGACCGCGTGTTAAATCGGTTTACCGAGGGAGCCGCGCAGGTACTGCTCCAGCCGAACCACGTCGGCCTCCCATCGCTGGCGCCACGCCCGCGCGCGGAACGTGGCGGCGGGGTGGAGCAGCGGAAAGATCGGCGGCGCCCGATCCGTTCGGGGGGCCCCGGCCGCCCGGAGCAAGGAGGGCGCCTCGGGGTCGAGCGACCGGAGCGCTCGGGCCCCGAGGGTCACGACGAGGCGCGGACGGAGCAGCGCCAACTGGCGGTCGAGGAACGGCCGGCAGGTCGCCGCCGCGCGAGGGTCGAATCGGTTGTCGGGCGGGCGGCATTTCAAGAGGTTCACGATCCCGAAGTCGTCGGGGGCGAGCCGCAGCGTGGCGATCGCCTCGTCGAGCAGGTGGCCGGAGCGGCCCACGAACGGGATCCCCTGGGCGTCCTCCTCGCGGCCCGGCGCCTCCCCCACGAAGACGATCGCGGGGGCGGTTCCGCCGCGGTAGACGACCGCGTGACGGCGCATCGAGCCGAGCGGGCACCGGCGGCACGACCGGATCTCGCGAGCGAGGGCGGCGAGCGCGCGACGTCGGGCGGCCGCGCCCGGGGTCGTCGCGGACGGTTTCCGGTGCCCCGCCACGGCTTCTACCGCCGGCCGCCGCCGGACCGGCGGTGCAGCCGGCAGGGACCTTAAATAGGGACGCCTTGTGGCACGCCCCCGCTCCCGCCGATGTCGCCTCCTTCCGGACTCAACACCGCCGGCCGGCTCAGCCGGTTGCGCCAGCGACGGCGCTGGTCGGACCGGTATTACAAGCGCCGGACGCTCCACCTCAAGGAGCGGTCGGACCCGCTCGAGGGGGCGCCGCAGGGCCGGGGGATCGTGATCGAGAAGGTCGGGGTCGAGGCGAAGCAACCGAACTCGGCGATCCGCAAATGCATCAAGGTCCAGCTGATCAAGAACGGCCGTCAGGTGACCGCGTTCGCGGTCGGGGACGGTGCGATCAACTTCATCGACGAGCACGATGAGGTGATGGTCGAGGGGATCGGAGGACGGATGGGGCGGTCGTACGGCGACATCCCCGGGGTCCGCTACAAGGTGATCCAGGTGAACGGCGTCTCGCTCGACGAGCTCGTGCGCGGGCGCAAGGAGAAGCCGGCCCGATGAGCGGCGATCCGAACCCCGC
>JASHXM010000030.1 GCA_030043545.1 Thermoplasmata archaeon
TGGTTGCGGTACTCCGGTCGGACGGCGGTGAGGTGCGAGTAGTGGTACAGCGTCGTCCCGTCCCACCCGATCGTCGAGATCGCGCAGCCGGCCAGGTAGATCTCCGCGAACGCGCCGACGACGAGTCCGCCGTGGTCCTGGAGGGCGCGAAGGACCGGCCCCGGCACCACCTCGCCGGCGTCGTCGCCGAGAGCGGAGCGCTGGAGCGCCTCGGCGGCCCGGAACTCCTCGGGCTTCTCGAGCCGTCGCAGTCGGAACGCGCCGCCCGCCCGGTCCGGCGCGGCCGTCGCCATGCGCGGTCGACCCGAGCGCGGTACTTAATCCAACGTCGCCGGGCGAACCGGCTACCGGCGCATCCGGAAGTCGGCGCGCTTGTCGAGGTACCGCTGCTCGTCGACGGGGGTGAGCTCCCAGAGGAGCTCCTCGAGCTCGGGGATGTTCCGCAGGAACTCCGCCTTGCTCTTCGTCTGCATCAGGTGCTCGAACTGGCGCCGCGCCGAGTAGTACGCCCCGACGAGGTACGCCCCGACGATCGCGACGATCGGCCCCACGATGACGAAGACGAGGTTGTAGTTCGTGCCGCCCTGGACGGTGCCCGCGTTGATCGTCGGGAACGGGGCGGTCTGGGAGAGCGGCGTGAAGTAGCCGATCGCGAGGGTCGACAGGAGGACCCCCGCCGCGAGGACGACCTCGGAGAGGATCGCTCGGTGCTGGCGGACGCCGTGGCGGAACCGGCGGTCGAACGGGACCGGGGACGCATCGTCGGCCATCGCCGTTCGCGGGAGGAGGACCGCCTTAAGAACCTATCCGAGGGGTTTATCAGGTCGGGCGGACGGTGGAGACCCGATGCGCAGTCGTTCGAGCTCGCCCGATCTCTCGGGGACCCCTCCGCCGGCGCCCGATGCGCCGATCGCCGCGACGGTCGCCCAGATGACCGGCGCCACCGCCCGCCCGACGCCGCGCCCGATCCCGTGGACGTTCCTCTCCCTCGTCGGTCGCGGCGGGGGCGTCCTGCTGCTGTTCGTGGGCACGCTCGTCCTCGTGATCGGCGGCGGGTACCCCGCCGGCTGTTTCACCTCCACGTGCGGCGGCGGCGTCTTCTCCGGCGTCGAGTACGCGATCCTGACGGCGCGGATCCTCTGGGCGATCGGTGCGTTCGGGCTCAGCGCCGGTGCCGGCATCGAGCTCCACTTCGTCCTCCACTCACCCCGCTCCGACAGCTCCGAGGAGCACGAGCGGTTCCTCGCGCAGCGCCGGGCCGCGTTCGTCCTGCTCCTCGTCGGGGTCGGCATCCTCGTCGTGCTGCTCGTCACCGAACCCCTCGCGGTCGCGACCGCGTAGTCACGGCCGAGGGGGCGGCGTCGGCTCCGGCGCCGGCGCGGTCGACGACGGGAGCGGCGCCCGCTCGGTCCGGCCGTACGGCGACGGACCGGCGGTCGGCGTCGACGGCGGCTCCGGGGCGGCGATCCGGTCGAGGATCGGGCGCAGCCGCTGGTAGAACAGCCCGCATCCGGCGAGCAGCAGCAGCGCCGCGGCGAGCCCGCCGGCCGGCCCGTCGAAGCTGCCGAAGCCGAGGAGGAGGAACCCGATCGTCGCGACGACCCCGCCCGTGATCGGCCCACCGCCCTGCCGCCCGGTCCCCGGTACGGGGGGGAGCGAGACGAGCGTCCCCGCGACCTCGAGCGCGACGACGGCGACGGCCGTCGCCGCCGCCTGCGCGAGGTCGAGCGCCGACCCGAGCGGGCCGCCCGCGTACTGGGCGACGATCGCGAGGGCCAGGATCCCACCCACCGCCGCCCGGAACCCGAGCGCGTAGAACGGCCGGGCCGCGCCCGGCCAGAACCGGCTGCGGAGGAGCATCCGCTGGGCGACCTCCGTGCCGACGACGAGTCCCGCGAGGAAGATCGCCGCCTCGATGAGAACGAGGCCGGCGAACGCCTCCCGGAACAGCACGTACGCGACGGCGAGCGGAACGCCGACGAACAGGCCCGCAGTGTACGCGAACATCTCCTTCCGTTCGTCGAAGCGGCTCACCGGCACCTGCGGGGTCGCGTACCGGCCGACCTCCCAGTAGACGAACCCCCCGGAGAGGACGACCCCGACGAGCGCGCCGATCGTGAGCGAGGCGACGACCATCGCTACCCGACCTTCCGCCCGACCGAGAGGAACCCGGTGTGCCCCAGCATCTCGAACGCCGGGCGCGTCCCGCCGTCCCCGACGTGGAGCGCGCGTTCGATCAGCTCGAGCGCCCGGACGTCCGTCAGCCGTTCGGTGCGCATCGCGCGCACCGTCCGTTCGAGCTGGTTGTACGTCGGAGTGTACGCCGCGACCGCGCCCCCAGGCGCGAGAGCGCCGCGGGCCGACGCCACGACCTCCCACGGCTCGGGGAGGTCGAGGGCGATCCCGGCGAGGTCACCGACGTCGAGGCCGTCGCGGGCGACGTCGCGCTCCCGGAACTCGACGCGATCCGCGAACCCGGCGCGCTCGACGTTCCGTCGGGCGACGGCGAGAAAATCCGCGCGCCGGTCGTAGGAGGTGACGTGGCCGCTCGGACCGACCGCGTGCGCGAGGGCGATCGTCAACGCGCCCGAGCCGGCGCCCGCCTCGGCCACCCGACCGCCGGGCGCGGCGCCGATCAGGTAGGCCAGGTGCACCGCGTCCTTCGGGGTGACGATCTGGGCGGACCGCTCGATCGACCCGAGGAGGTCGGCGAGCGTCGGGCGGAGGAGCCGGTACGTCTCACCCAGGAGGGGGAACTCGTCGCCCGGCGCGCGCCCGATCTGCGAGCCGAGGTCGACGACCAGGTCGTGGCCGAGCCGCTGCGAGCCGCGCCGGATCGGGACGATCACCGGAGGGGCGGTGCCGCCCCGGAGGACCGCGACCTCCCCGTCCCGCCAGATGTCGGCCACCGCGCTCGCGCCTCCCCGACCCGGCGGCGAAGGTGGCCGGCGGGTTAAGTCGCCGTCGTCCCGCGCGGGCGGTCGGCGTCCGGCGTCGCTGCCTTTAAGCGGACGACCCGGCTCGGGATGCCTCGGCCCCGTCCGGACGGGACGCGGGAGCCCGTACGGGCTCCGGCGACGGCCCGGCGCGGAAACGACGACCGAGTGCGGGCATAGTGTAGTCTGGTTATCACATAGGCTTGCCA
>JASHXM010000005.1 GCA_030043545.1 Thermoplasmata archaeon
CTGTTCCTGGAGGAGCTCGGGAAGGTCGACGCCTCGCACGCGACGATCGTCGGGGCGCACACGTCGCTCGGCACGACGCCGCTCCTGTACTACGGGACCCCCGAGCAGAAGCGCCGGTGGCTCGTCCCGGCCGCCCAGGGGAGGAAGCTCCTCGCCTTCAGCCTCACCGAGCCCGGGTCGGGCAGCGACTCCGGGGCGCTGCGGACGGTCGCCGAGCGGCGGGGCGACGGCTGGACGCTCACCGGCAACAAGATCTACGTCACGAACGGCCGCGAGGCCGACACCGTGGTCCTCCTCGCGGCGAACGACCTCAAGCTCGGTCCGAACGGCGGGGTGACCGCGTTCGCGATCGACACGGACGTCGCGGGGTTCAAGGTCGGGCGGTGCGAGAAGAAGATGGGACTCCACGGGACCTCCACCGCCGAGCTGATCCTCGAGGGTGTGGAGCTCGGCGCCGACTGCGTCCTCGGCGAGGTCGGTCGGGGGTTCCAGGTGGCGATGACGGCGCTCGACGTGGGACGGGTCTCCCTCGGCGCCGCCTCGCTCGGCGGGATCGAGGCCGCGCTCGACGGCGCGCTCGAGTTCTCGAAGAACCGAACGCAGTTCGGGCTCCCGATCGCGGAACACCAGGCGATCCAGTTCAAGCTCGCCGACATGTCGATGCGGGCCGACGCCTTGCGCTACCTCGTCTACCACGCCGCGCAGCGGCAGGACGCGATGGGGACCGACCCGGCGGGGTGGGGCCGGCTCGCCCGCCAGGAGAAGACCCGGGAGGCGGCGACGGTGAAATGCCTCGCCTCCGAGTGGGCGAGCGAAGTGATCGACGAAGCGCTCCAGATCCACGGGGGACTCGGCTACATCCGGGGCACGCCGATCGAGCGGGCGTACCGCGACGCCCGGATCAGCGAGATCTTCGAGGGGACGAACGAGATCCAACGGCTCGTGATCGCCCGCGACCTCATCGCCCGGGGTCGCTGACCGGCTCGACGGCCGCGAGCCCCCGAAGCTCGCGCCGAAGCACCTTCTGGACCGGGCTCTTCGGGAGGGCGTCGCGGAAGCGGATCGCCCGGGGCGCCTTGTAGTGGGCGATCCGGCCCCGGACGAACTCGATCAGCTCCGTCTCTCCGCACGTCGCGTCGGCTCGCCGGACGACGAACGCCATCGGCACCTCGCCGAGCGACCGGCTCGGGATCCCGATCACCGCCGCCTCGGCGACGCCGGGATGCTGGAGGAGCGCTTCCTCCACCTCGCGGGGATAGACGTTGAGCCCGCCGACGAGGATCACGTCCTTGATCCGGTCGACGATGTACGCGTAGCCGTCCACGTCGATCCGGGCGAGGTCGCCCGTGCGCAGCCAACCGTCGCGGAGAACGCGCGCCGTCTCGTCGTCGCGCCGGTAGTAGCCGAGCATCACCTGCGGCCCCCGGACCTCGAGCTCGCCGACCTCCCCCGACGCAAGGGTCCGGTCGGGGTCCGACGGGTCGACGACCCGCTGGTCCGTTCCCGGCAGCGGCAGTCCGATCGAGCCGGGCCGCCGCTCGCCGTCGACCGGGTTGGCGTGCGTCGCCGGGGACGCCTCGGTGAGCCCGTACCCCTCGAGGAGCGTCCCCCCCGTCAGCTCGTGGAACCGACGCGCCACGTCGGCCGGGAGCGGCGCCGAGCCGCTGAGGCAGTACTTGATCGACCGGAGCCGGTACTTCCCGAGGTCGGGCCGGTCGACGAACGCCTGGTAGAGGGCCGGGACGCCCGGGAACTGGGTGGGGTGGTGCCGGTCGACGAGCCGGAGGAGCTCCGGGACGTCCGGCCGGGTCTGCATGACGATCGTTCCGCCCTCCGCCAACCCGAGCAGGAGGGCGATGGTGAGCCCGTAGATGTGGAAGAACGGGATCGAGGCGAGAACGACCTCCCGGCCCGGTTCGCGTCCGGTGTTCCAGGCGTTCCCCTGCGTCACATTCGCGACGAGGTTGCGGTGCGAGAGCATCGCTCCCTTTGGTACGCCCGTCGTGCCGCCGGTGTACTGGAGGACCGCCACGGTCGTCGCCGGGTCGCCCCGGAACGCCGGCACCGCGCCCCGCGTGCGGAGCGCGTCGCGCCAGCGTCGCACCGACGCGTCCCGCGGGAAGGCGGTCGAGCGACCCATCCGCCGCAGGACGAGGTTGACGAACGGCCGCTTCCACGGCGGGTAGAACTCCCGGAGCCGGGCGACGAACGTCCGGGGCACGGAGTACGTCGCCGCGACCCGCGCCACGTTCGGGTAGAGGATCTCGAGGGTCACCAACGCCTTCGGCTCGGCGTCGCGCAGCAGAGCCGCGAGCTCATCGCCGAAGTAGAGCGGGCTCACCTGGACCGCGACGGCACCCACCCGGAGCACGCCGAACAGCGCGATCGGGTACGCGGGGCAGTTCGGGAGGTAGAGCGCCACGCGGTCCCCCGGACCGATCCCGTCGCGGGCGAGCGCCGCCGCGAACCGGCCCGACTCCTCCCAGAACCGCCGATAGCTCCATCGGGCGCCGTAGAACAGCAACGCGGTTCGGTTGGGCCACTGCCGCACGCTCTCCGCCACGAGGTCGGGGAGGAGCCCCGACGGCACCTCGAGCCGGGTCGGCACGCCGGCGGGGTACCGCGCGGTCCACGGCCGATCGACGGGGGCGTCGGACATGGCGCCGCT
>JASHXM010000031.1 GCA_030043545.1 Thermoplasmata archaeon
CACGGACGGGTCGGGGGCGAGGGCGTCTCGCGCCGAGGGCGGGAGCCGGCCCGCGAGCCCGATCCGCTCGAGCACCGCGCGCGCCTCGGTCCGCTCGGACGGCCGGACCGCGACCGTCGGGCCGCCGCCGACGAACGCCGCCCCGTCCCCGCGCTCCACCACGAGCGTCTCCACGTCGGCGGCGAGCGACGTCCGCAGCGGGGCCGCGCTGCTGAGCGTCCGGGCCACGAGCCCGACCTCCCGCCCCGTCGCCCCGGCGGCGTGGGCCGACTCGAGGAACGTCGAGAATTCGGAGGGCGAGAATCCCGCCGGAGGCGTGGCGAAGCCGCGGACCGCGCCGGGGGAAAGCAGGAGGACGAGGAGGTCCGCTTCGCCGAGGCGCTCGGCGATCTCCTGCGTCGCGCGCACGACCTCCTCCGCCTCGGACGCGCCGCCCCATCCGGGAGCGAGATGGATCGACGGGAACGGGACCTCGGCCGCCCCGGCCGCCGGTCCGGCGACGTAGCCGAGGGTCACCCGGTCGTCGAGGACCGAGAGGAGGCCGAGCGCCATCGACGCGGCGGCGTTGCCGGCCGCGATGAACCCGACCTCGCGGTAGCGGCCGTCGGGCACGAACCGGTTCCCGACCCGCAGCGCCCCGTCCTCCCGGCGGACCGCGGTCCGCACGGAACGGTACGCGTCCGCTCCGGTGACCGCCGCGCGGAAGATCGCCGCGGCGACCGGGTCCGGTCCCTTCGAATCCGGAGCGCCGGGCGGCAGCGGTTCCCAGGTGGTCCGGCCGGCCACCCCGGGCCAGCCGGCCGCCGGGTCAAGACGGTGGCGGCCCGCGCCGGCTCACCCGAGCTGGAGCCGCTCCGTGGGACGGCGGGCCGCCCCCACGACGAACCGGCCGGGGGACGACTCGGCGGGGTCGAGGTCGATCGGCTCGCCGAGCACCGCGGCGGCGACACGTCGGCTCGCCGCCGGAGCGAGCATGAATCCGTGGCCGCCGAACCCGTTCGCATGGACGAACCCGGGGAGCCGCGGGTCGGTCCCGATCACGGGGAAGCCGTCGGGGGTGTCGTCGTAGTAGCCGCTCCACGCCCGGAGGACCCCGAGCCCCCGGAGGCGCGGGACGAGCTCGACGAGCGCGCGGGCCATCGTGGTGAGGAACCGGGCGGAGCTCGGAACGCCGCGGGCCGTGCCCGGGGCGTGGGGGACCGTGAGGCCGCCGACGAGCTCCCCCCGCATCGTCTGGCTGAAGTAGAGCCCGTCCCGGGCGCGGACGACCATCGGGTCCAGGAACGGCTTCATCGGTTCGGTCGCGAGGATCTCGTGGCGCGTCGCGACGTTCGGCACGTCGAGCCCGGCCCGTCGTGAGAAGTCGCCGGACCAGCCACCGGCGGCGTTCACGAGCGCGTCGGTCGCGACCGACCCCGCGGACGTCGCCACGCCGACGACCGCCGCGTCCCGAACGGTCGGGCCGATCGCGTCGACCCCCAGGGCGACCTCGACGCCCAGCGACCGGACCGCCTCGTACAGCCCCCAGACCGCCGGGAACGGGTAGAGCGTCCCGTCGGAGTCGAGGTACGAGCCGCCGACGGCCGCCTCCGGGGCGATCCCGGGGACGAGCGCCGCGACGCCGTCCGGCCCCAGCAGCCGGACGTTCAGCCCTTCCTCCCGGAGGAGGTCGCGGAGCGTCCCCAGGCGGGCGAGCTCCGCCGGAGATTCGGCGAGGAACAGGTAGCCGCCCTGGCGGAACCAGATGTTGACGCCGAACTCCCGGCCGAACTGACGGTAGTCGCGCACGCTCTCGCGCGCGAGTCGAACGGTCGCGCGCGTCTCCCACTGCTGGCGGACGCCGCCGCCGTTCCGTCCGGAGCCGCCGGAGGAGAGGAACCCCCGGTCGACGACCAGGATCGGTCCCGCCCCGGCGCGCGCGAGCCGGTACGCGGTGAACAGGCCCACGATCCCCGCGCCGACGATCACCGCGCGGTAGCGGTCGCGGGCGAACGTCGTCACTCGACGACCGCCTCCCCGGCGCACTCCGGGGCGAGCGCGGCGAGCGCGGCGAGCGACGCGGGGACGGCCGGCGGTCGCGGCGTGATCGAGCCGACCTCCGACGGCGGACGGCGCTCGAGCAGGCCGAGGACGATCGCCGCCTCGGGGAGGCAGTACCGGCCCTGGCAGAGGCCGGTCCCGAGGCCGGTGTACCGCTTCACCACCTCGATGCCGGTGTAGCCGTCGGCCGACGCCCGCTCCACCTCGTCCAGCAGCACGTCCTCGCACGGACAGGCGACCCACTTGCCGCGACGCGGCTCTCGCAGGAGCTCCCGGTAGTACCCCTCGAGATCGCCCGGCGGCGGAGCGGTTCCGCCCGGCGTCGGAGCGAACGGCGCGGCGCCCTCGGCCGCGGCGTCCGCGGCGTCGGCGCCTCGGACAGCCGCTCCGCCCGCCCCGGTCGGGCCCGCGGAGCCGGCGACGAACAGTCCGGCGACCGTCGTGGCGCCGCGGGGACCGGCCTGTGCCACGGTCCCGTTCCGCCCAGGGTCCCAGACGGTCCGGGCCCCGGCCTGGGCGAGGAGCTGTCCATGGGGCAGCCGTCGCTGGGCCAGGACGATCCCGTCGCACGGGACCGCCATCCGTCCGTCCCGGCCCCGGGGCCGCAGCTCCACGGCCCGGACGCGCCGTCGGCCGAGCGCCCGCAGGAGCAACGACCGCGGATAGAGCGCCGCTCCGACCGCCGACGCCCGGGCGACGACGTCCGGGCCGATCTCCCCCGGGGCGATCACGGCGGCGACGGAGCGTCCGAGGCGCTCGACGACCTCGGCCGCCCGCGTCCCGCCGCCGACGACGACGGCGCGACGGAGCGGCGAGCGTCGCCCGTCCCGAGCCCACCGGAGCCCGAGGTCGGCCGCCACGACGCCGGGCCGGTCGTTCCCCTCGAACCCGAGCGCGGCGTCGTAGCTGCCGGTCGCGACGATCACGGCACGCGCCCGCACGAGGACGCCGGTCCCCGGCTCTCGGACGGCAAGGACGGTGTACGGACGGACGCCGGCGGCGGGCGGCGGCAGGAACGACGCGGTCGCGCCGGCGATCAGCTCCCACCGGTCGGACGGGAGCGCGGCCGAGCGGCGGTCGAGCACCACCGATCGGATCCCTCGCTCCGCGAGCCGGTCGGCGGCGGCCCGTCCCTCCGCGCCGGCGCCGATCACGACGACCTCGGCGTCCCGAACGATCGGATCCGGGAGCGGCCCTTGGCCGACCGAGACCGCCGGCGCCGCGCTGTAGCCGGCCAGGCGCCGGACGACCCGCTGGTAGAGCCCTCGCGCCCACGCCGGGCGCCGGAAGCCGTGCAGCGTGTCGATCCCGTGCGGGTAGGCGACGTCGAACCCCGCGAGGAGGTCGAACGCGTCCGAGGGCCACCCGTTCCCGCGCCCGAGGCGGAGCGTCGGGGAGTACGGGAGCCGGCAGGCGCGGACGTTCGGCCGCCCGTCCGCCCGCACGAGGCAGCCGGTGCAGTCGCCGACGCCGCAGAACGGCCCGCGCGGGCGGTGGTACCGTACCGACCGCACGACGCGGGGCAGTCCGCGACGCGCAAGGACGTCGAGCAGCGACTCCGGCTCGGCGCGAGCGCCGTCAGCCGGGGAGACCGCGGACCCCATCGGAACCGGCGCGGGGACCTCCGCCGCCCGTATTTACGCTCCGACCCGGGGCGCCCCACTTCGGCGCCCGACGGACCGGCGCCGCCCCACGCTATATAGAGTATGGAAGCTCCGCCTCCCGTCGGTCGATGCGCTCGAGCGGCGGGTTCCACGGGCGCCGGATCCAGCGGACCGGCGGGTCGACGTTCATCGTCTCGCTGCCGAAGAACTGGGTCGTCGCGCGGGGGCTCGGTCCGGGCGACCTCCTGTTCTTCACGCCCCGGGCGGACGGCTCGCTCGCCGTCTACCCGGAGTCGCTCGACGCGCCCGAAGGGGAGCGCCGGGTCGTGGAGGTGACGAACGACATGGAGAAGGAGCACCTGTTCCGCCGCCTGATCGCGGAGTACATCGCCGGGTACCCGCTCCTCGAGGTGCGGACGCCCGCCCGGATGAGCGCCCGGACGCGCGAGGTCGTCCGGTCGTTCGCCCAGCGGATGATCGGCCCCGAGATCCTCGAGGAGACCGCCGAGTCGGTCGTCCTCCAGGACGTCGTCGGGGCCAATCCCCTCCCGATCCCCTCGATCGTCCGTCGGATGCACCAGATGGTCCGCGCGATGCAGTCGGACGCGATGACCGCGCTGCGGGAGCGCGATCCGTCGATCGCGCGCGACGTCGTCGAGCGGGACTGGGAGGTCGACCGGCTCCACTGGTTCCTCGAGAAGCAGGTGACGAGCGCGCTCCGCGACGCGCGGCTGCTCGCCTCCCTCGACCTCACGCTGCCGGAGTGCTCGACGTACCTGCTC
>JASHXM010000006.1 GCA_030043545.1 Thermoplasmata archaeon
CGAACGCTCACGTACATCCCGACGGCGCCGGCGAGCGCGCTGCCCGCGGCTCCAAACAGGAAGCCGATCGCGAACCGCGCCCCGTCGCCGGTGATCCCGAACGCGACGGCGATGATCACGGCGAGGACAATCGCCACGGTGAAGACGAACGTGTACTCTCGGCGGAGGAACGCGTTCGCGCCTTCCCGGATCGCGAGCGAGATCGCGCGCATCCGCTCGTCGCCTTCGTCCTCGCGCAGCAGCAGCATCGACTGGACGCCCGCGTAGGCGAGCGCGAGCACGGCCGACAGCGCGACGAGCCACTCGAGCTGGAAACTGGAGAGACCCATCCCGGTACTCCGAAATCCGAGGTCGGCTGACGGGATTCGCAAATAAACTTTGCGCGCGCGCCCCGCCGGGCCGCGCGCCGGACGAACTCCGCCGAGGGTTCTTTATGGGGACCCGGCCAGTCGACGGCCGTGCAGTCGACGACGGCGTCCGACCCGTCGAGCCGCCGGGCCCGCGTCGCCTGCAAGGTCTGTGGTCAGCCGATCGATCTGGCCCGCCTCCGCGAACACCTGCGCGGCATGCACCAGGCGGATTCGACGCAGGTCGAGGCGCTGATCCTGTCGGCCCGGATCGAGGCCCGGAAGAGCCAGCGGGCCCGGACGTAGTCCTCGCGCGGCCGAACCCCGGCCGCCCGGCCCCCGCTCAGGGATCGTACTCGCGTCGCCGGACCCGGTCGGCGACGTAGGCGATCAGCTCGGGTCGGGAGAGGGTCCGGCCCTCCTTCGTCCCCCGGATTCGGACCGACACCGTCGACGACTCCGCCTCGCGGTCGCCGAGGACCCCCACGTACGGGATCCGTTCCAACTCGGCGCTGCGGATCCGCTTCGGCAGCGACTCCTCGCTGCCGGCGAGCTCGGCGCGGAGTCCCGCCCCCTGGAGCTCCTCCACGAAGCCCCGCGCCGCGTCGACGTGGCGTTCGGCGACCGGCAGGATCCGTACCTGGACCGGTGCCAGCCACGGCGGCCACCGGCCGGCGCAGTGCTCGATGAAGACGCCGACGAACCGCTCCCACGTGCCGAGGATCGTACGGTGGACGACGACCGGCCGGTGCAACTGGCCGTCCGCCCCCTGGTACTCGAGCGCGAACCGGCGCGGGAGCTGGTAGTCGAGCTGGATCGTGCCGGTCTGCCACGGACGGTTCATGCTGTCGCGGATGTGGATGTCGATCTTCGGGCCGTAGAACGCCCCTTCCCCGGGAGAGACCCGGTACTCCACGCCGGACTCCCGCAGGAGCTTCTCGAGCGTCGCTTCGGCGCGATCCCAGTCGGCCGCCTCGCCGAGGAACGACGGAGGGCGGGTCGACAGCTCGTACGACCAGCGGAGGCGGAACGTCGTGAACGCGGATCGGACCCAGTCGAGGAGCACCCGGATCTCGGGCTCGATCTGCTCCTCGGTGACAAAGATGTGCGCGTCGTCCTGGACGAGCTCGCGGACTCGCATGAGCCCGTGCAGCGTGCCGCTCGCCTCCAGCCGGTGGAGCGGGGCGAACTCCGCGAGCCGCAGCGGCAGTTCGCGGTAGCTGCGCGGCCGCGAGCCGAAGATCAGCATCGACCCCGGGCAGTTCATCGGCTTCCAGGCGAACTCCTGGTCGTCGACGGTGCTCGTGAACAGGTTCTCGCGGTAATGCTCCCAGTGCCCGCTCCGCTCGTAGACCGACCGGTGGAACATGAGCGGAGTCCGGACCTCGCGGTAGCCCGCGCTGCGC
Source organism: Thermoplasmata archaeon (assembly GCA_030043545.1). GTDB lineage: Archaea > Thermoplasmatota > Thermoplasmata > Lutacidiplasmatales > UBA184 > Lutacidiplasma. The sequence continues at coordinate 1,754 of JASHXM010000006.1, forward strand.
AGGTGCTCGGTGACGTACCGCTCGAGCTCCCGGACCACGAGCATCCCGTTCGGAAGCCAAATCGGGAACCCGGGGGCGACGTCTTGGAACAGGAATAGCTCCTGCTGCTGCCCGATCGTGCGGTGGTCGCGCCGAGCGGCCTCGGCGCGCATCTTGAGGTAGTCGTCGAGCTCCCGTTTCGTCGGGAATCCGACGCCGCGGATCCGCTGGAGCGCCGCGGCCCCCTCCGTCTCGGGGGTGATCGCGGAGAAGCCGAGGATGTGGACTCCGGCGAGGAACGACGTATCCGGTACGTGCGGGCCCCGGCAGAGGTCGGTGAACGCACCGGTGTCGTAGACCGAGATCGCGTCGCCGGCCGGGGTGTCGGCGATGTACCCGAGCTTGTAGCGATTCTCGGCGAACAGGCGTTCGGCGTCGGCCCGCGAAATCTCCCGGCGGCGGAACGGTTCCCGGGCCTGGATCGACCGGTCCATCGCGGCCCGGATCTGGTCGAGGTCGGTCGGGGTGAACGGCCGGACGTCGAAGTCGTAGTAGAACCCCTCGTCGGTCGGAGGACCGTGCGTCGGACGGGCGCTCGGGATCGTCTCGACCACCCCTTTCGCCACGAGATGGGCCGACGAATGCTGGAGGATGTCCCGGCCGGCGCGATCGTCGAACGTCAACGGTGCGATCCGTCCGGATCCCGCGACGGGGAACGCGAGATCGACCGGACGGGCCTCGACAAGCGCCGCGAGGAATCGACTCGCTCGGTCGGGCGCCCAGTCGCGGAGCACCGCCCCGACCGGGGTACCGGAGGGAACTCGGACGGTGTGGCCGTCCGGCAGCAGCAGATCGACTCCCTCGGTCACCGCCTCCGTGGCCTCCCGGTCGTCCCGACCGGGCCCGGGGGAAAACGGTAGCGGTGGCGCCACGCGCGGCGCCGACTACAACGGGCTCTCGCGCGCCGCCGGCGCTGCGCTCAGCTCGCCCATTCACTCATCACGGGTCAGCCGGTTCTAGTTTTCATCATCGCGCAGCGGCTCGTCGGAGTCGGAGGAGGGCGCGTCAGGGGTTGGCGGAGACGGTCCGAGCGGCCCCGGGTCGAACGCGAAGATCCCCCCGCGGGCCCCGCTCGCGGTCGCCCGCGCGGCGTCCGTCGGTTGGAAGTCGCCGCCGACCCACGTTGGGCCGAGCGCCGCGACCTGCTGGACGAGCGCCCAGTCGGGCGGTGTCCCGAGGAACGAGAGGATGATCTCGGAGGGCCCGGCGGCGCGGACGGTCCGGGCGAGCGCGAGCGGGTCGTCGGTCTCCCAGTCGGAGAGAACCTGCGCCGTCCGGGCCTCGATCGGGATCTCGAACGTGATCTCGGTGGTGAGCGCCCACGCCCGCTCGAGCTCCTCCGGGCCCTCGAGCATCGCGCACGAGACGATCGCCCGCTCGGCGCCCGTGACGATGACGTCGATCGACTGGTCCGCGTCGCGGACCCCGGCGTCGACCCAGAGCGGGAGATCGCGCGAGAACTCCTGGAGGTAATCCAGCTGCGGCTGACCCCGCTCGATCCCGTCGAGGTCGACGAGGCAGAGTCGGCCGTACTGCCGAACGACCTCATCGATCACGTCGAACGGGTCGATGCTCGCCCCGCCGGGCCCCCGGACCGGTTCCGGTCCGTTGCCCCGCCAGCGGCACAGCCGGCCCCGCCGGAGCCACAGCCGGGGGATCAGCCGGTCCCCGGGGGTCGTCGCTCCGGTCGGGCGGCCGCCGGCGGTCGACGATGGGGTACTTCCTTGCGCCACCGGTCTCCGTACGGGTCGGTCGTACCGTCCCCCCGGAGAGTATTTCGGCTCACCGGTCGTGCCGCGGGGGCCAGGAGGCAGAGGGCAGCTGACGGTGGTCCGAGCCGGCGACGGCCGGCCGCTGAGGAAAGTCCCCTCTCCGGGAGACGCGGGGTCGGGCGGGAGCCCGACGGGCGAGAGTCCGAGCTCCGGCGCAGAAACGACACAGCCCGACGGGACGGTGATGGGGCCGCCCCGGAGACTCCGTCGGGATCTGGTGAAACGGCCGCCTCCCCGGGAGCAAGCCCTGAGAGACGGGAGGAGGTGTCTCCCCGACCGTCGAGGAGAGCGCGCAGTCGAATGCTGCCTGAAACGGAAAGGGGCTTACTACTGCGACCTGGCCGGCACGTCAGGAAACTGGCGTGCCGCCGGCCCGGAAATCTCGATTTCCGGGCCGGGAACCCCCCGATCGTAGTCTGGTCAATCGCGGCCTCGGCTCACCGCTTCCCAGGACTCTGAAATCGGCTCTCCTCGGCTCGGGGCCAGAGGCCGTGTGCACGGTCCCGACAGTACGCCATCGAGCGTTCCCGGTCTCCTGGGGTCCTCGGATGAGGGAGGGGTACGTGGGTCGTCGCCCCCGAGTCCAGGGCCGGCGGCTGTACCGGGACCTCCGTCACGGCGGCGGGGGCAACGGCTTGCCGCACCGGCTGCAGAAGCGGGCCACCAGAGAGTTGCTCGCCCCGCAGCTCGGGCAGTATCGGGCCGGAACGTTGCTGGGTGGCTGCGGGGGCGGGAGCGGACCCGGCGGCCAGGACGGTGGTGCGACGGAGGAGTAGACGACCGTCGGGGGCGGGGCTGGGCCCTTGAGTAGCATCAGTATGATGCCGACGATCAGCAGGACGATTCCGAGGAGAACCGCCAGGTCGCCGACTCCCGCGTACGGGTAATCGATGCAGATCCCGATCAGGCTCGCACTGCAGTAGCTAGCGGCGAACCCGCCCCCGACGATCCCGAGGATCCCCAGGACGAGCAGTACGATCCCCGAGTCGCGGTGGGGGTGGGGATCCGACGGCGGCGGCTGTTGGATCAGCACGGGGTAGGCCATCGGGCCGCCGAGTCGTTCCTCACACTTGAATATCACGATGCGCCGGGACGCCCGTTCGACCGGAGCGTTCGGCACGGCCGGGCGCGCCGGGACACTCGGAACGACGGCCGGGTGAGGCTCGTTCCCGGGGTCGGGTTGGGACGCCCCTGCGGGGGGCCACCCGCCGCTCCCCCCGCCGCTACTTGCTGGCGGGGAAGCCGGAGACGAGTTCGACGTTCGTCACCCAGTAGACGGTGAGGGTCGACTTCTTCTGATCGTTCCACGCGACCAGGTGGAACGTGTGGGTCTCGCCC
>JASHXM010000032.1 GCA_030043545.1 Thermoplasmata archaeon
GCCGGGATCGACGCGTAGCTCAGCATCGTGTCGGTCGCGAAGTACCGACCCTGGAGGTCCGGGGGGACGATCGCCTGGGTCGAGCTCATCGTCGCGACGTTGACGAGGCCCTGAACGACCCCGACCCCGAGGAACACGGGTAGGGCGACGACGAGCTCGGGCGCGACCACGAGCAGGAGCACCGCCGTCCCCTCGACGATCGCCGCGACGATCCAGAGTGTTCCGGCATGGCGCGTCCACCCGAGCCGCCCGACCGCCAGTCCACCGACCCCCCATCCGGCGGCGAGCAGCGCCTCGATCGATCCGTACACCAACGCCGAGCCGTGGAGCGGGCCCCGCGCGTAGACGACCAGGAAGGTGAGCACGACGGAGAAGAGGAAGTTGATCACGATCGACACGAGCGTGACCTGGAAGAGACCCGCGGCCCGGCGGAGGTACTGCCACCCCTGGCGCACGTCGGCCCACACGGAGCGCGCGCCCGGGGGCGCGATCGACGGGCGCTGCGCGCTCGCGATCGCCGCGATCGCGAGGGCGCCGGCGACGTAGCAAGCCACGTCGACCCCGAGGCTCGGCACGGCACCGACCGACAGGATGAGCGCCCCGGCGGCGGCACTGCCGGCGATCCCGACGGCCGACTCGGACGAGTCGAACAGGCCGTTCGCGGTGGCGAGGTCGCTCGGACCGACCAGCTCGGGCAGGAGCGCCTGGCTCCCCGGACCGAAGAACGTCGCGCAGACGGAGAAGACGGCGCTCGCCAGCAGCACGAGCGCGAGGTGGAAGCCGAGCAGTTCGAGCGCGACGATCAGGCCGCCCATCGCCGCGGCCCGCCCGAGCGTCGAGGCGACGATCACTCGCCGTCGGTCGACCCGGTCGACGAGCGTTCCCGCGAACACCCCGAACACGACCGTGGGGAGGAACTCGGCTAACCCGACGTACGCCACGGCGAGAGCCGAGCCGGTGGTCGCGTACGTGACCCAGAGGAGCACGACGTACGAGAGGGACGACCCGAACCGCGAGACGACCCGGGCGGACCACAGCCGGGCGAACCCGGCATTGCGGCACAACGGCAACGGGTCGCTCATGGCGGGAGCCGCCGGGAGCGGCCGTCGCTCTTAGGCTCCTCCGGCCGCATCCGCGCGTGGGGCGCAAGGGATATCGGGGTCGTCCGGGGTAACGCTCGCCGACGCGGCGGACGACCTCGATGACGTTCCGGTTCTCCCTCTGGTTGCGCGTCGTCACCCTGCTCGGGGTGGCCCAGCTCGCGCTCGGGGTCTGGCTCGAGCAGTACGGCCGATTTCCGGCGACGACGAACGTCGTCCGGGCCGCGCTGACCCCGGGCGACCCCGAGCTGACGGCGCACATGGCGCTCGCCGTCGTGCTGCTGATCGTCGCCTTCGTGATCGCCGTGGCCGCGTTCTCGCGGGACGCTCCGCCGCGACTCCGCTGGTACGTGCTCGCCGGGCTCGTCGCCCTGTTCGGAGCGTACGAAGCGGGGATCCTGCTGATCGAGTCCGACTTCTCGAGCTCCCGCGACACGCTGGCGATGGCGCTCGCGTGGCTCGTGGCGATGGCCTGCTTCGGCATCGGCCAGAGCCGACGGGTGCTCGCGCCGGCGCCCCCGGCCGAACCGCCGGTCCCCGACACCGCCGCCGGCCCCGCGGCGTAGTCCGCTCGCGCCTCAGCTATCGCGGCGACAGCGCCGGTGACGGCGCACGGTCGCGTACACGACCGCGAGCGACCGTCCGATCGGCGGGCATCGCGCGATCAGACGGGCGGCCGTCGGACCGAACGTCACCCGGACGAGCGGCAGCACGATCTCCTCGCCGTCCCGTCGGCGTCCGCCCACGATGAGGTGCGCCGAGCCGAATCGGTCGCTCTCCGCGACGCTCCCGAGTTCGGCCGTGGCCGACTCGGAGTCGAGCGGTGCGATGTGCACTCGGCCGTGGCTCAGCACCTGGGTCGCGTTCGCGACGAGGCTGCACGACCCGCAGGACGCGTCGTAGTACAGCCGCGCGTGCCGCTCCGCGTCGTACGGCATCGGCCGGGGGAGTCCGGTCCGGCGGAAAGCGCCGGCGCTCTACGCCGGCTTCGGCTTCTTTCCTTTCGCCGCCGGCGGCCCCTTCGACTCGGAGTAGCCGCACCGGCCGCAGGCGCGTCGATCGGGGTGTTCGGCCAGGAACGTTCCGGGCCCGCACTTGGGGCAGGATTTGTGCGTCCGCTGGAGGGCGTCGCCGGAGACCTCGTAGAGGCCGACCCGGGCCTTCCCCACGCGGCTCACTCCTTCTTCGGGGGCGTCGCTTCGGCGGCCGCCGCGGGGGCGGGCGGCGTCGGCGCAGCCTCGGTCGGCGGCGCCTTCGTCGCCTTCTCCTTGAGGCCGTGGCGGACGAGGATGTGCTCGCGGGTGATCTTCGTGAGCGCGTCGACCGTCTCGTAGACGTTCGCGTCGCCGCGGCTCACGGCGGTCCCGAACCGGGCGTGCATCCGCTCGACGATCACGCGTTCTTTCGGGGAGCGGACGAGCTTCGCGAGCTCGGTCCGCACCTCGTCGCGCTTCGGGGTCGCGGCGGTCGGATGCGTCACTTCGAAGCGGTACTCGTGCCGGTGGAGCAGCGGGTTCGCCCGCTCCTCGAGGATCTTAATCTCCAAGGTCGACCTTCCGACGCTCCATCCGGGCGATCAGCCGACGCACGTTCTCCTGACTCTCCGCGGTCACCCGGACGAAAGAGACCCCCGCACCCGGGATACCGTATATAACGGTCGCTCCGGCGGGGAGCGTCTCCACGAGCGCGAGCGACCCGAGGTCCTCTTCGCCCACGACCTCGATCAGCCCGCCGCCCGCCGCCACGACCTCCCGCACGGCGGTGCGCAGCCGCTCGGTGAGCATCCCGGCGGGGTTGCGGACCGACACGCGACGCCGGGCGGCGAGCGCCGAGAAGGCGTCGCTCGCGATCGGCTCTGAGCGCTGCGTCGCGTAATCGACGATCCCCACGAGGGGGGGATGGCCCAGCTCGAGCGCCCGAGCGGTGACGCGGTCGCCGCACGCGCCGAACAGTCCGAGCGCCCGGATCTCGCGGTCGGCCTCCGCGCCGGCGAGGACCGGCCCGTACCGCTGGGCCAGCGCCGGCCGAAGCGACTCGGGGACGACCCAGGCCGTCTCGCCGTTACTTGACGCGGAGCGCGTACCGACCGGCGGCACGGATCCCCATCTTGCGCGCGATCTCGGAACGCTCCGGGTCGATGACGACCAGGTACCCCTGCCACTCGCGGGAGACCTCGCCGCCGCACCGCGGGCACTTCGCCTGGTCGGTGATCGAGTTGCAGCTTTTGCACGCTTTGAGGTTGATCATCGCGCCTCGCTCAGCTCGCCGGGGCGGGCTCTTTCGCGGCCGGCTTCGCCGGGGTCTTCTTCCCGGCCGGCGCGGGCGTCGGCTTCTTGCCGCCGCGCTCCTCGGCCTTGCGGTGGGTCTCCACGATCCACTCGAACCGGCCCAGGGCGGGCTGGCGCATCGTGAGCCCGATCCGGCTGTCGCGCGGCGCGATCTCCGAGAGGGAGAGCGAGACGACGCGCGCGCGCACCTTGTAGCCGACCTTGAGGTCCTTCTTCGACTCGACGCCGACGAGCCGCTGGTTGTGCTCGTCGATGTTGACCCGGTCGTCCATGATCTGGGAGACGTGGAGCAGCCCGTCGAGCGGCCCGAACCGCACGAACGCGCCGAACTTCCGGATCTCCACGACCGACCCCTCGATCACCTCCTGGATCTCGGGTCGGAAGAGCAGCGCTTGGTACTCGACCTCCTGGTAGACGCCGCCGTCGCCGTGGATGATATGCCCCTCGCCCCGGCCGTGGACGTCGCGGATCGCGACCGCGAGGCTTTGCCCGTCGACGAGCTTCCCCTCGAACTGCTGCTGCGCGAGCTCCGTGAGGACGTTGTCGATCTCCGCTCCGAGCCGCTCGGGCGGGATCCGTACCACGTCGCGACGGTGGTCCAAGTAGTACATTCGGCGCGCGCGAGCGGGGGGGCATATAAGATGGTTGGGGGGAGCGCGCTCCAGCCGATCGGTCGGGGGGACCGCGGCCGCGCCGGACCGCGGGTCCGCCCGACCGCGTCGGGCCGTTACGGCCGACTGAGCCCCAGCGTCTGGTCGGTCGTCCGGATCGACTCCGCCGCCCGGCTCCCCGGCACGCACAGCGCGCGGATCGCGTCCACGTTCTCGGGGACGACGATCGACTCCTGGTGGATCGCCTGGAAGAAGGAGAGGTCCGCCCCGTCCAGGCGCACCCCCGCTTCCCAGAGGACGTTCTCCATCATGTCGTCCCCGGCGACGCCGTGGTCCCGGGCGAACTCCATCACCTGCGGCGTCCCGTCGACGCGCTCCCACGGGGCGAACAGCCGGAATCGGGGGGTCGCGCGGAACGCGGCGACGACCTCGGCCGTGCTGGCCGGCGGTCGAGCGAGCCGGAGCCGGTTCGTGTGCACGTGCATCAGCGTGGTCGGCACGACGACCGCCATCGTGGCGATCGGCAGGTCGGGGTAGATCGTCCGGGCGTCCGGGCCGTGATGGGAGGGGAGCTGGAGGGTCGGGAGGATCCCGTTGATCGGGCCCCGCTTCGACTCGGCCGGGTCCGCCGCCCGCCGGACGAGCGTCGCCTCCCACCGCTCGACACCCCACCGTCCGACGACCACGGACGCGGCGCGCGCGATCCCCGTGGTGTTGCACGAGACGACGCGGACCGACCGCTTCCCGACCGCGGTGTCGAAGTTCGCGAGCGCGCTGAACGACGCCTCCGCCACGTCCGGCTTCTCCCCGCCTTGGAAGATTGCGCGGACCCCGGCGTCCCGGTACCGGGCCGCGTTCTCCTTCCCGACCTTGTCGGGGGTGCAGTCGACGATGACGTCGACCGATCCGAGGAGGTCGTCGAGCGTCCCGGCGAGCGGAACGCCGGCGGCCTCGAACTCCGACCGCGGACCGTCCCCGGCGAGGTAGAGCGGGATCTTCCGCTCGACCGCGCGGCGGGCCTCGAAGCTCGGGGTCGTCTTCGTGACCCCGACGAGCGTCATATCCGGCTGCTTGCGGACCGCGTCGGCGACCCGCTTGCCGATCGTCCCGAAGCCGTTGACCCCGACCCGGACCGCCATCGCTCGACGCTCGTCGTTCCGAGCGGCGTCCGGGATAAAGGCGTATCCGCGCGCGTCGGCCCCGTCCGGCTCGTCGGCGCGCGTCGTGCGGCCCCCCGAACGCTTTAGGCGCCGTCGTGGTCCCGCCTTGGGAACGCATGGACTTTCGGCTGAGCGACGAGGAGGAAGCGTTCCAAGCGGCGGTCCGAAAGTTCGGCGACCGCGTCCTCCGGCCGAACGAGCGGACGATCGATACCGAGGGGCGGATCCCCGAGGCCGTCCTCGCCGAGATGGCCCACCTCGGCCTGCTTGCGATGCCGGTGCCGACCGACTACGGCGGGATCGGCGCGAGCGCGGTGCTCACCGAGCTCGCCGCCGAGGAGGTCGGCCGCGGCGACTTCTCGATGGCGACCGCCGTCTTCTTCCTGCTCGAGGCCGGCTGGGGGTTGATCCTCGCCCGGCACGGGACGGAGGAGGCCCGGCAGGAGGTGCTGCCCCCGGTCTGCGCGGGGAAGGCGTTCCTCGGGATCGCGACGACCGAGCCGACGGGCGGAAGCGACCTCGCGGCGATGCGGACGACGTCGACGCGGGCGGGGGACGGCTACGCGGTCACCGGCGAGAAGGCGTTCGTCTCCGGCGTCGAGGAGGCGAAGCGGCTCGGGGGGGGCCACCTGACGCTCACGAAGGCGAAGGAAGGCGGGTTCCGGTTCCTGTACGTCCCGACGCGCGCCGACGGGATCTCGACCCAGAAGTTCGACAACCTGGGCCGGATGGGGATCTCGACCGGGGCGCTGACGTACCAGGCGACGCACGTTCCCGCGCGGTACCGGATCGGCGGGGAGTCGACGGGGTTCGACGTGGCGATGGAAGGGTTCTCGGTCGCTCGAACGTTCGTGAGCGCCGCCTGCGTCGGCGCCGCCGAGCGGGCGCTCGAGACCGGGACGGCGTACATCCGGGAGCGGACCGCGTTCGGCCAGCCGCTCG
>JASHXM010000033.1 GCA_030043545.1 Thermoplasmata archaeon
AGGCGGCCCGGGACCCCGCCCTTCGGGAGGAGTTCCGGCTCCAAGCGGCCCGGTCCGCCGCCCACCCGAAGATCGACCACTCGCCGCTCGAGCTGCACGAGCGGGCGCTGCGGCAGGCCGGTTTCCGCGACGTCTGGGTGGTCTGGTCGGACCTGGGCAACCGGGTCCTCTACGCCCGTCGCTAACCGGCAGGACCAAGGCGGATGCCGAGGGCCCCGAGCTCCCGCGGGCCCGACCTCAGCCCGCCCGAGGGGCGGTGCCGGTGCGAGCGCCGAGGCGCTCGGCGGCCGGACGCCGGAGCGGGCCGTCGCCCCCGGTCCGAGCCGTTCCGATGACGACCCTGCGCACCGTCGCGGTTCACGAGGTGGTCGACCGGACGTTCCCCCGACCCCCCCGGGACGGGGAGGAGCTTGCCAAAGCGGTCGGCCGCGCGATCGACGGCGCCCTGTCGGAGATCGGCCATCGAGCTCGGATCGGTCGCCGGCCGACGGTCGGGGCGATGCGGGCGATCGCCGCGACCCACCTCGACGACGAGATCGAGGCCGCCGGGGTCGACGTCCCCGCGGCGGAGCGAGCGGAGATCGCGCTCCAGTCCGAGCGCCTCCTGGACGCGTTCCGCGGCAGCCCGATCTTCGGCCTCCCGCGACCGAAGACGAGGGTGATCCTGATCGGCGACGACGTCGCCGTGTACGCCCAGCCCGACTACTGGGACGGGGCCCGCCGGTTCTACGAGATGAAGAGCTACAACGCGATCCCCCCGCCGCCGGACGTCGCGTTGCAGGTGCGCCTGTTCCAGCTCGCCTTCCCGGGCCTCGAGTCGATCGTGATCGCCTTCGACCGCCGGGCGGATCCCGTCGTCGCCCGGACCGCGACCGTGCCGCCCCCGACCTCCGCCGAGACCGTCGACGCCCTCCGCCGGGCGCGCACGGTCGCGCTCGAGGTGGGGGTGCCGAAGGTCCGGGAGTACCTCGAGGGGCCGTTCGTCGCCTACCCCGACCCCGCGTGAACCGGCCGGTTCCACGACGGCGAAAAAACCGGCCGGGCCGTCCGGTGGGTGACGGGCGGCCCGACCGCGGGGAGGTGGGAGGATCCTACGCGGAGCAGCTCCCCGGGTTCGGCGGAACGGCCGGCGCCGTCTCCGACGCGGGTCCCGGGTGCATCGCCCTCGAGAGAGGGAGGACCGGTACGATTATAAACCCTTGGTTCGGACGAAACCGAGGAAACGTCCGGGAATTATCTGTCGCCGTTTCCCACGCTGGGAAGTGGCTCAGCGACCTGACCCGCGAGCACCCACCGCTCGTACGCCCCGAAATCGAACTCGCGACCCAGGAACCGGCGGACCAGGTCGGCGGCGGGCCGGCCGCTCCCGGGCGCGAGGATCTCGGCCGCGTACCGGCGGGCGGTGAGGGGGTCGGTGAGCGACCCGCTCGCGTGGAACGGGGTCAGGAGGTCCCGGGCGATCACCGCCGACCAGAGATAGGTGTAGTAACAGGCGGAGTAGCCGGCGAGGTGGCCCCACGCGGCCTGGGGGTGGTACGCCGGGTCGAGCGGGATCGAACTCCGGCGGTCCCAGCCGGATCGGAAGACGGCCGTCGTGTCGATCCCGGCCGGGTCGCGGCGGTACAGCTCGAGCGAGATCGCGGCGAGCGCGACCTGACGCAGCTGGCGCTCGGCGCGTCCGACCGCCTCCGCGGCCCGGATCCGGTCCAAGATCTCCGCGGGGATCGTCGCGCCGGTCTCGGGGTCCCGGGCGAACCGGGCGAGCGTCGGCGGGTCGCGCGCCCACTCCTCGAACAGCTGCGACGGGGCCTCGATGAAGTCGAGCTCGATGAACCCCATCGTCGTGTACAGCCACCGCCCGTGGCCGGAGAGGAGGGCGTGCAGGAGGTGGCCGAACTCGTGGAAGAACGTGATCACGTCGCGGTACTCCATCCGCGCCCGCTCGGGCGGCGTGCCGGCGTCGAGGAAGTTGCACACCAGCGCCGCCTGCGGCAGTCCCCCGCCGACGACGCCGGTCCGCACGTCGAACTCGGCGGCGTGGCTGTACTTGTTGGCGCGCGGGACCAGGTCGAGGTAGCACCGGCCGATCGGTCGGCCGTCCTGGGCGACGTCGTACACCTCCACGCTCGGGTGCCAGGTCCCGTCGGACGGGGCGCGCGCGAACTCGAGGCCGAACAGCTCACGGCAGAGGGCGAACAGGCCGTCCCGCACCGCGGGGTAGGCGAGGTACGAGCGCAGCACCCGCGGGTCGACCCCGTACTCCTCGCGGCGGATCCGGGTGTCGTAGTAGCCGTCGCCCCAGAAGCTCGCGTCCCACGGGTCGAGCCGAGTGGCGGCCGGGTCGTCCCGCCGTTTCCGCGCCAGGTAGCGGGCGGTATCGTGCCGGGCCGACTCCAGGAGCAGCGTGTCGAGACGGCCCAGGAACTCCGCCACTCGCTGCGGCCGCTCGAGCATCTTGTCCTCCGTGGCGTACTCCGCGAAATCGGCGTAGCGGAGGAGCCGGGCGAGCTCGTGCCGGGCGACGAGCAGGCGGTCGAGGACCGCGAGGTTCTCCGGGTGCGCGACGTTCAGCACCTCGGCGAGGAGGCGCCGGCGCACCTCGGCGACGTCGGCGTTCGCCATCACCGGGACGACGTCGGGGTACTGGGTCGTGATCCGCACCTTCCCGTTCGGGCCGGGCGGGTGCGCGGTCACGTAGTCGGCCGGGAGGCCGGCGAGCTCGGCGGGACCGACGACCTCGATCGCCCGGGTCCCGGTCGCGATGTTCCCGGCGAACTCGTTCGCCGTCTGGTCGATCCGGTTCGACAGCGCCACGAGCCGCTCGCGGCGCTCCGGGGGCTGCTCGACGCCGGCCCGCCGCATCTCCCGCAGCATCTTCTCGACGGCGTGTCGGGTCTCGGGGTCGGTCTCCGGCACCGAGACCGACTTGAGGGACCGGTAGAGCCGCTCGTTCAGCCGGAGCTCGTTGAAGAACCGGTCCGCCGCCTCCGACGCCTCGCGGGCGGCCGTCCGCACCGCCGCGTCCGGGTGCACCTGGAACAGGAACGACCCGTGGCTCGAGACGTCACGTACGTCGATCAGGAGCCGGTCGAGCGGACCGAGCAATCCGTCGATCGTCGGGGGGACTCCCCCGTCGAGCAGCTCGGCGAGGCGCCGCCGCGCCTCGGCGACGATCGCGTTCGACTCGGACCGGAGCGCGTCCGGGCCCAGCGAGAACGGGAGCCGCCCCAAGGAGGCGGTGCGGGCTGACGTCGTTCCGGCCGTCGACCCCGCCCCCGCCGTGGGGAGACGGGACGGCCTAAAGCCTCGGCGGCGGGCTACGCGGGAGCGGCGGTCGACGCCGTCGCGTCCGCTCCGAGCAGGCCGTCGAGCAGGCCGACCGGCGGGCAGCCGGACCTCAGCAGCGCGTCGTGGAAGTCGCGGAGCCGTCCGCCGAACCGATCGGAGAGGTGTCGGTGTCGGGCGTCGACGATGGCGAGCTTGCCGAGAGTATAGCAGTAGTATTCTGGATCGAACGTCCCCCGCAGCGCCTCCCGCTGGGCCGGCAGCCGTTCCAGGAACGCCTCCCGCTCGAACAGGTCGGTCGCCATCTCGACCGTCCACCCGGCGGTGTGCATCCCGATCGCAGCGAGGAGCCGACAGTCCCGGAGGAGGGCGTCGAGCAGCTGGACGACCTCCGCGTCGACCCCGGACGGGCCGATCCCGGCCTCGATCGCGAGCTGCTCGCAGTAGTGCGCCCACCCTTCGACGAACGCCGGGGAGCGGTAGACCTTCCGGGCGAGCGAACCGGCGGTGGCGCGGAAGTGGAGCGCCTGCAGGTAGTGGCCCGGATAGACCTCGTGCACCGCGGTATTGCGGAGCATCGGGCGGTTCATCATCCGGAGCCACTCCTCCCGCTGCTCCTCGCCCCACGCCGGGTCGACCAGGGTGACGTAGTACACCCCTTGCGTCGAGCCGGCCTCGAACGGACCCGGGGAGTCCATCGACGCCGTCGACATCGTTCGGGCCCAGACCGGCGTCTCCGCGACCCGGCAGTCGACCGGGCCCGGGATCGAGGCGAGCTCCTTCGACTCCACGAGCCGACGGCACTCCTCGACGTACCCCCGCGCCGTGTCGAGCAGGCCCTCGGCGGTCGGGCGGTCGCGGTGGAGCCGGACGATCAACGCCGACACCGGCACGTGCTCGTCGTGGGCGATCGCGTCGAGCCGCGCCCGGTTCCGGGCGAGGTCGCGGCGCCCGGCCCGTTCCAGGTCGGCGAACGGAGCCTCGACCCCCTCCCGGACGAACAGGAGCCGCTGGAAGCCGGCCGCGCCGAGCGCGAAGTCGGCATCGGCCCGGGGGAGCTCTTCCGTCCGAAGCCAGTCGGAGAACCCGGCGACCGCGGCGACCGCCGCGGCGCGCGCCTCGGTGGCCTCCGCGGCGAGGCCGGCCCCGGCGCAGAACGCCTCTGCCTCCGCGAAGTGGCCGCCCAGGCCGCCGGCGATCGCCAGGGCGGTCTCCACGAACGGCTTGGGGAGCGGCCCTCGGAGCCGTCGACGTCCCTGGTCGGTGAGCGCCGACACGCCGCGCAGCACGGCGACCACCGACCGGGCCCGGTCCGCCGCGGGGAGGTACTCCCGCACGAGGTACGGCGTCGCCGAGACGATCCCGAGGTACGTCATCGGATTCCGCTCGAGCCGGCGGGCATCGCGGAGGTCGAACAGCGATCCTTCGAGCAGGAGACGGAGGAGGAACCGGTCGACCCGCCGGTCGGCGGGGAGGACGACCGAGTCGATCGCGTCGAGCCGGTGCAGCAGGCTGTCGGCCCGCGAGGCCCATCGCTCGGTCGACTCGACCGAGTAGTCCGGCAGCCGTCCGTCGTACTCGTGGCGGCCCAGGTCGACCCCGTACGTCGGCTGGAAGTCGAAGAGGCTGTCGGCGATCTCCCGCTCGAGCGCGTCGAAATCCGAGGGAGTCGCCATCCGCACGGCTCCCGAATCGGCCCGGCTCAAAAGGTATGGCGCCGAGTCGCACCGCGCGTCGTCACTCGACCCAGGTCATTCGGCACTTGGGGCAGGTGCCGTTCTGGAGCGGCGTGCGACAGACGAAACAGGTCCCGTAGGCGGCCGTCCCTCGCCGACCGACGGGGGCGCCGCTCGGGGCGGAGTCCGGCCACGGAGGCGGCGGGGCGGTCGACGCCGTCGAGGTCGGCGAAGGAGCTCGGGCCGGCTCCGAGGTCGCCACCGCCGGCTCCGGCGGGGAGGTCGGGGCCGCCGGCGCCGGTGGGGTGGCGGAGGGGGGAAGCGGCGGCGGAGTCGTCGCCGGGGTCGACGGCGCGGGAGGAGCCGCCGGAGGGGGCGACGCGGCGGGGTCGCTCTTCTTGCGGCGGAACAACATCGCGCAGGTTCGAGCGGCGTCCGCTCATTACTCCTCGG
>JASHXM010000034.1 GCA_030043545.1 Thermoplasmata archaeon
ACCTGCTGGAACGTCGCGAGCGCGGCCGGGACGTCGCCCACGCGGGCGGCGTGCACGGCGTCGTCGATCTGCTCCCGCTCGAGCCGGCTGTCGACGGCGTACGCCTCGAGCCGGGCGAGCCGGCTCTTCTCGCGTCGGTCCCACTCCTCGAACGCCGTCACGATCCGCCGCTGCGCCAGCCGCTCGATCCCCCGGACGACCTCCGCCCACGGCTCGGGATCCGGGGCGGCCCGGGCGGCCGCCTCGGCCCACGGGGGCAGTCGGGGGATCTCGACCCCGAGCGGCTCCGCCGCGTCGGCCCACTGGCCGACCCGGGCAAGCCGACGGCCGAGCTCGGCGGCGAACGGGTTCGAGCCGGCCGAGGCGGACGCGGCCGCCGTCGCGGCGGCGGCGACGCGTTTCGGCAGGGTCGGAGCGTCGGGGTCCGCGATCGGGTCGGCGACGAGCAGCGCGTGACAGCGCGGGCAGACGAGCACTTCCTCGGGGACCGGCGCCCCGCAACTGGGACACCCGGCCTGCCGCGCCGCCATCGAGATCGTACCGGATGGGTCGCAGAACCTTATAGGACGATGGGCGGACGCGCCCCGCTCCGCCGGGCGCGCCTTGCGCAGGTCTCGCCGACGACGGGAATGCAGGGGGTGAGATTTGAACTCACGAACTCCTACGAGACCAGGACCTCAACCTGGCGCCTTTGACCAAGCTGGGCCACCCCTGCACGCCGCTCCGCGGGTAGGGGGGTCGCCGATAACCTTTGCGAAGCGGAGCGCCGCACGGAGTCGCCGGCGGCCGGCGCGCCGCAAAACGCCATGTACCGACGGCGGGTCCCGCCCCGCGTGTCCGACGAGCGCGACGGCGGGTCGACGGTCTTCATCGGGTTGAAGCCGACGATGACGTACGTCTTCCAGGTCGTCACGCAGCTGAACGCGGGCGTCGGGCCGGTCGTCGTGAAGGCCCGCGGCAACGCGATCGGCAAGGCGGTCGACGTCGTCGAGGTCGTCCGTCGCCGGTTCCTTGAAGGCCAGGTCGCGCTCGGTTCGATCTCGATCGACACCGAGCGGCTCACGAACCGGGAAGGGCGCGAGGCGAACGTCTCGTCGATCGCGATCCCGCTCAGCCGGACGGGGGGACCGCCGTCCCCGTCGGCTCGACCGTCGCCTCCGGCGTGACCGACCGGACGACCCACGTCCCGGCCCAGAGGTCGCCGACCCGCTGGCGCTCCCAGGTGAGCGCCATCGCGACGACCCCGAACGAACCGAGCAGCGCGACCCCGGCGAGCGCGGTCGCGAACAGCGCCCCGCCGACGACGAGCCCGGCGGGGAACGCGACGCCGAGGAGGGACGAACCGGAGGCGCCGACGCCCTTCTCGATCAGCGCGAGGGCCAGCGCCGCCCCGATCCCGACGAGCGTGAGCATCGGGGCGAGCGGCAGGTTCCGGGCGAGCGCCGCGAGCCCGCCCGGGGCCTGCGCCCGTCGATCCCGCACGGTGAGCCCGAGCGCGAACTTCCCGACGGTCGTGCCGTAGACCGACTCGGCGATCGCGAAGTAGAGCGTCGCGCAGGCGACGAAGCCGACGATCGCCGTGTTGAAGGCGACGCTGACGGCGACGGCCCCGAGCCCGCCGGGGGTCCGCCGAACGATCCAGCCGAAGACGAGGAGCGCCGGGGCGACGACGATCGCGACGTCGAGCGCGAACGCCACGAGGCGCTCCCCGATCGAGGCGAACCGGCGGAGCGTGATCTCCCGGCCGACGACGACGAGCGCGCGAGCGGTGAGCCACGCGCGGAACCCCTCTCGGGGGTCGGTCGTCCCCGAGGCGGCGACCCGGTCGAGGTTCGCCTGGTCGGCGACGAGCCAGCCGGGGACCGGGAGCCCGTCCCACGGCCGGCTTCCGGGGCGCGGCGGAATTTCGAGCACGGTGCGCGCCCGATCGGCGGCCGCGTGCGACGCCTCCCGGGCCCCCGAGAGCGCGGCCGGGATGTCGCCGCGGACCCCAGCGAGGTACGCGGCCCGGAGCCGCTCGACGGGGCTCGAGGCCGGGGTCGGCACCCCCTCGCCGACCGGGGCCCACCCGCGACCGGCGGCGGCGTGCCCGATCGCCGCGACGAGGAGCGCGATCAGGCCGGAGAGGTAGACGAGGTCGAAGATCCCCGCGCCGCCGATCACGTACAGCCCGGGCGGGCCGTGCCCGTACAGCGGCGGCTCTCGGAGCACGTCCGCGCCGACGAGCACCCCGACGGTCGTCGCGAAGAACGCCGTCGGGAGCGCCAGTCCCTCCGCCCCCCGGAACACCGCGGGGGCGAGCAGCGAGGCCGCGGCCCCGGCGGCGACCGGCGGGAGCAGGTAGAACGGGAACGACTCGGTGATCCCGACCCCGGGGATCGAGCTCGACGCCACGAACGTGAGGAGCAGGACCGACGTCGTGAGCCCGACGAGGAACGCGAGCCGGCCCGCCGCGGCGCTCGGTCGGAGCGCCGCCCGAACCCCGACAGCCGCGGCGACGGCGACGCCGATCAACGTGACCGCGACGTCCGCGCCGTCGCCCGCCGCGCCGAGGACACGGCCGAACGACGCGACCGCGCCGGCGGTCGAGGGGAGGACGAACGCGAGCATCGCCCCGGTCGCGGCGGCGACGACGGCGAGGTACCCCGTCACGGTCCCGCCGGCCGGGCGCGGGAGCCGTCGGAGCGCGAGCCCGCCGATCGCGAGCGGAAGGAACGCCCCCGCAAAATCGATCGCCAGCCAGTCGTTGGCGATCGGCGACAGCGGCAGGATCGCGAAGCTCGCGAGCAGCGCGCCGGGGAGCAGCAGCCAGAACGCCGTGCGGCCGAGCCCGACGCTCTCGCCGAACGCCGGGTGCTCCCACGCGAGGTAGAACAGGATCGCCCAGACCGCCCCCGGGAGCGCGAGCGAGAGGAACTGCGACGCGGAGTCGCTCGCGAGCGGCTCGAACCCGATCATCGGCGCTCCCCCCGGGACCGACGGCGGCGTCGGGCCAAATCGTTTCGTCCGCCCCCGGCCGCGGGCGCCCCCGCCCCGGGAGGGCCGGCCCGGG
>JASHXM010000035.1 GCA_030043545.1 Thermoplasmata archaeon
CGCGGCGGCGGTCCGCTCGACCTCGGCGCGCCGCGCGTCGAGCTGGGTCGCGAGGGCGGCGAGCGAGGCGCGCGTCGACTCGAGCTCCCCGTTCGCCTTGAGTCGTGCCTCCTGGGTGCGGGCCGACTGCTCCTGGAACGTCTTGAGGCGGCCGGAGATCGCCGTGGGGAGGAGCGCGAGGTACGAATCCTGCGCCGCCTGGATCGCGGACTTGAGATCGGCGAGCTCCTTTGCGAGCTTCTCCGACGCCGTGTCGGCCGCCGCGCGCTCCTTCTCGGCGCGCTCGCGGTCGCGTTCGGACCGCGCGATGCGCTCCCGCGCGGCGGTGAGCCGCTCCCGGGCGCCCTTGAGGTCCTTCTCCACCAGCTCCCGCGTGGAGGCGTGCGCCTGGTCCTGGATCGACCGGCTCGCGAGCTCGTCCGCGAGGGTGCGGATCTGCTCGGCGAGCTTTTGGAGCTCCTGCTTCCCCGCCGTCTCGGCGGCGCTCTTCTGCCGGAGCTCGTCCGCGAGCCGCTTTAGCTCGACGGCACTGTCGGCGCCGCGGCCCTGGGCCGACGGGTCGAGGTAGCCGCCCGTGATCGCTCCGGTCGCCTCGATGAGGTCGCCGGCGAGGGTGACGAGGCGGACGCCGCCCATCTGCGAGCGCGCGGTGGCGAGGTCGTTCATCACGACCGTCTCGCCGAAGGCGTACCAGAACGCGGGTCGAAGCGCCTCCTCGAACTGAACCAGATCGACCGCGAAACCGACCGCGCCGGTCGCCTTCGCCACGACCATCGACTTGCCGTGCGGTCGGCCGGGCAGCATCTTGCTGAGCGGCAGGAACGTCGCGCGGCCCCGCTTCTCGTCGCGGAGCAGCCGGATGCACGCCTCCGCGACCTGGTCGTCGTCGACGACGATCGCCTGCAGCCGGCCGCCGCCGGCGACCTGGAGGGCGGTCCGCACCTTCGGGTCGAACTCCCCGAGCTCCTCGACGGTGCCGCGGATCCCGGCGACCCGTCCCAGGTTCCGTTGCGACAGCACGAAGTCGACCGCCGCGAGCGAGTTCGGCCGGGCGCCGCCCTCCGTCCGGGCCTTGATGCGGGCGTCGAGCGCGAGGTAGCGCCGGTTGACCTCCTGCACCTCCTGGGCGAGCCGGCCGGTCTCGGCGGTCAGGCCTTTCTCCCGGTTCTTGAGCGTGAACAGTTCCTTCTGGAGCTCCCCTGTCGTCGGGCCGCTCCGCCCCGTCGGCGAGGCGCGACCCCGCAGCTCGAGGTCCTTCACCTCGACCTCGCGCTCCCGGAGGTCCTCCTCCGCCTGGGCCGTCGCCCGCTCGACCGCCTTTAGGGTCGCCGAGGCGACCTCGCGGGCGCGGACCGCCTCCTCCCACGCCTTCTGGCGGCTCTCCTGCTGGCGCGTGAGCTCCAGCTGCTGCTTCCGGGCCGAGGCGAGCTTCTCCTGCGACTTCCCGGGCGGTCCGGTCGCCGCCTCCATATCGGCGGCCTCGCGGGCCGTCCGCTTCTCGAGGTCGGCGAGCGTCCCGGCGAGCGTCGTTTCGCGCGTGGTGAGCTCTCCGTGCTGCCGTTCGTCGGCGGCGAGGCTCTTCGCGAGTTCCTCCGCATCGGCGGCGAGCGCGGTCAGGGCCTCCTTGAGGTTCGCGAGGTTCTGCTCGGAGCGCGCGTGGGCGAGCTTCTTCTCGTCGAGCTCCTGCTTGAACTTGACCGCCGCGGCCCCGCCGGCCTCGGCGATCTCGCGGTCGATCCGGTCGACCGACGCCTTCAGCTCCTCCTGGCGGGCCGTGAGCTTCGTCCGCTCCGCCTCGAGCCGGGCGATCTCGGTCCGGACGGCGTCGACCTGCTTCGTGCAGGAGACGACCTCCTGTTCCGCGAGCCGGTGCCCGGCGCGCGCGAGCCGCGCTTCGGAGCGGCGCTTGTCGTCGAGCAGCTGCTTGTACTGGATCGCCTGCAGCCGCTGGCCCTCGAGGGCGGCGAGTCGGCCCTTGATCTCGGAGAGGAGGGTCTGGATCCGGTCCAGGTTCTGATCGAGCTCGGTCCGTTTCGACGCGGCCCGCTCCAGCTCGTCGTCGTACTGACTGATCCCGGCGAGCCGCTCCACGAGGCCGCGCCGGGGGATCGGGCCCATCGTGACGATCTTGTTGACGTCGCCCTGCTGGACCAGGTTGTAGCCGTCGCCGGAGAGCCGAGCGTGCGCGAGGAGCGAGTCGATCTCCGTCTGGGTCGACCGTTTCCCGTTGACGTAGAAGTACGAGTAGTAGCCGTCCGCGTTTCCGGGGGCGAGCTTCACATACCGGGTCACCTCGACGTCGGCGGCCTCGACCGGCAAGAGCCGGTCCGCGTTGTCGAAGACGAGCGACACCTCGCATTCGGTCGCCGCCTTCTTGGATGCCCCCCCGTTGAAGAACAGGTGGGTGAGGCGTTCGGCGCGGAGCGCCTTCGAGCTCGTCGGACCGAGGACGAACAGGATCGCGTCCGAGATGTTCGACTTCCCCATCCCGTTCGGCCCGGCGACCCCGGTGAACCCGGTCTCGAACGGGATCTCGGTCGACCCCGCGAACGACTTGAAGTTCCGCAGTTTGATGCGTTTCAGGTGCATCGAGCGTCCCCCCTCCCGCTTCGCGCTCCGACGCCGACGACCGTCCGTTTGTCGGACGGATGTCAGCGGAACTCCCCGACCTCGGTCACCCCATATTTAACCGTCGGCTCCACGGGAAGGAGCGTCGGGTCACGCCGGACCGGCGGGTCGCCGAGCGGAGCTGCGTGAACGGTCGGCTAGCCGGAGTAGCTCCAATTCACCGCGAGCGAGCCGGGGTCCGGGCAGCCGGCCGAGAGGACGGCCGACGACACCGTGATGGCACCGCCCGTGGAGACGAAGGCGACCGCACCCGCGGTGGCGTCCTCCGTCTGCTGCCACGCGGCGCGGGCGGAGTCCGGCCGGTCCTGCTGGATCTTCACCTGGAGGGGATAGCCGAACGAAGAGACCCACCGGATCGTTGCGTGCGAGAGCGGAGGGAAGCTCCCCGCGAGCGTCGACGAGGCGACTCCGGCCCCCTCGCAACCGCCGATGGAGAGGTGGGTGGCGCCGGTGGACGGAAGGTAGAATCCGGGGGCGACCCCGAACGACAGGAGGAGCGCCACCGCGAGACAGGCTACACCGGTGACCACCGACGCCGCACCGACATGGTCCGACGCGATCAGCCGCGTCGGGTCCCGCTCCAGTTCGCGTAACCGCTGCACGCTCGCGCCGATCAGTAGAACGGCGATCGCCCCGACCAGCCCACCGACGCCGACCTCTAGGACGCTCGCCGTCGGATAGACTCCGGGAGCGTAGGCGAACACTACCGCGGCGCCGGCGATCGCGAGGAGGCCCCCGGCGGACTGGGCGACGGCCCGCCCGCGGGGGGATCGCGCGGGCGCACGCGAGGAGTCCAACGAATCCGCTGGCGGGCTGGGAGCTGCCTCAACCTCCCGTTCTCCCGCGGCCAGGTCACCGGGCTGGTTCATCCACTCCATGGGAAGCTCGGTTCCGGTTCATGATAGTTCATCCGGACCGCGGTCTCCGCCGGGAGCTCTGCCGTTCCGTTCAGGAACCGACTCCTTAAGTCAGGGGTCCGTCGGTCTCTCCGCGTGGTCCTTCCCGAGCTGTTCGTGGCGGTCGTCGTGGCGGGGCTCTCCGCGATCAACGCCGCGATCCCGGCGGCCGCATGGAGCCGGTCGCGCGACGGACGGTTCCTGCTGCTCGCGTCCGCGAACCTGGTCCTCGCCGCGCTCGGGGCCGTCTGGGCGTGGGGAGAGCTGCCGCCGCTCCACCCGCCGTCGTGGGCGATACCGGCCCTCCCGACGGAGCTGATCCTTCTCGCCGGCGCGATCCTGCTCTTGGCGACCACGGTGTGGCCCCGCCGCGCCTGAGCGATGGAGGACGACCCGCTCGCCCTCGAGACCCGACGGCGGATCTACGATGCGGTCCGCCGTTCCCCCGGGATCGGCGGACGCGAGGCGCAGCGGTCCGCCGGCACGGCCTGGGGGGAGACGGTCTATCATCTCGACCGGCTGACGGAGTCGGGTCTTCTCCACCGGGAGAGCGCGGGCCACCAGGACCACTACTTCGCCGCCGAAGTGCCGCTCGGCGACCGGCGACTGCTGGGACTGATGCGGTCGGACTCGGCCCGCCGACTCGTGCTCGCCTTGCTCGAGCGCAGCGACCAGACGGTCCCCGAGCTGGTGGGGTCGACTGGCCTCAGCGCCGGTCGCCTGTCGATCCACCTCCGACGCCTGATGGAGACCGGCCTCGTGTCGACCGGGCGACGGGGCCGGTATCGGACGTTCGTCGCCGCCGACCGGGAGCGAACGATCCGACTCCTCGTCGCCTATCGGAGCGGCTTTGCCGACGCACTGCTCGAGCGCCTGGTCGGGACCTGGTCGGAGCTGTTCCGCCCGTGACCGGGCGGGTTTGGACCAACGGTTTTCGCCGTTGGACCAAAAACGGGGTAGACCCCCCCCGGCATCGTAGGTTCGATGACGGAGGTCGCTGGTCGGCTCGGGCCGCGGGTCGCGCGGTCGCCCCTGCTCGGGTTGCTGCTGCCCGCCGCGATCGTCGTCGGCCTGATCGCGCTTCCGGCCGCGTCCGCCCAGTCAGTCCTCTATCCCTCTCCGGGGTTCACCCCGACCTCCTGGTCGAACGGCCAGGTCCTCTGTGCGTTCTCGGCCGGGTCCCCCGCCGTGACCGTGTCGGCGGTCGCCGACGCCGGCGCGGGGATGACGGTCGGACTCTCGAGCCTCAGCCAGACGAGCGTCGCCGGCGTGCTGAGCGCCAGCGCGTCAGCGGCGGGAGCAACCTGGGTCGCGACCAACTCCTCGTACAACACCTCGACGACGAGCGTCTATTCGATGAGCTACGCCGCGCAACTGCCCGTGCTCGGGCTGCTCGACCTCCCGCTCGGGTCGGCGAACGTGACGCTGCAGGTCTCGCTCGTCGACGACCAGACCCCGAGCGCCGGGACGGCCGGTGAGGTCTCGGTGTCGCTGTCGGTCCGGGACTGGCCGTGGCAGCTCGACCCCGGTCACCTCGTCGCCAACCTCACGGTCGCTCCCGGCGTTCCCGGCACGGAGCGACTGGTCGAGGGCGGGCCGACCGGGGCGATGGTCTCGAGCGTCTCCTCCGCCAACGGGTCGACCCTCGCGTATCTCGCGGTCGCCGCCTCGGGGAACTACACCCCGGCGTCGGGACTCGGCGGGATCGTCGGGGTCGTCGCGTCCGTCCTCGGCCTCACCACCGGTGGGGCGACGATCTCGCTCACCTTCGGCACCGCGGCGAACGACGCCCGGTCGATGAACGACACCGACCAGGTCGTCGCGATGCAGCCGGGCACCACGATCACGCTCCCCGGGCCGAACGGCCCCGTGCAGATCCCGATCTGGGAGCTGCTGGGCGTCGCCGGCGCCGCGATCGTCGCCTCGGTGGCGGTCGCCGGGGGGGTCCGCCGCGCCCGACACGCCCCGTCCGACCTCGAGTACGTGGAGGAGGAACAACCGTGACCGAAACCGAACGGATGGATCGAAGCCGCCGACCGAACGCCGCGTGGCACGTCCG
>JASHXM010000036.1 GCA_030043545.1 Thermoplasmata archaeon
ACCCGACCTCGCCCGCGCCGCGCTCGACCGGTACCTCGCGAGCCGCCTCGCCGGTCACTCGACGTTCCTCCACGCGAAGGCCGGACGGGACCCGACGAGCGTGACGGGGGCGGCGGTGGAGCGCCAAGGGTTCGCGGCGATCGGGACCCCCGAATCGGTCCGGGACCAGCTCGACCGGTTCCGCGCGATCGGGGTCGATGAGCTGCTCGGGATCGTCGACTTCGGCGGGCTCGGGCCGGCGGAGACGGAGCGGTCGGTGCGCGCGCTCGGCGCGATCCCCCGGGGCGCGGCTCCCGGCGTTCGAGCGGGCCGGGCGAACGGAATTTAACCGCCGGACGTTAGCGGGGGCCGGTGCTGTCGATGGCCGAAATCCTACCGGGCGTCCATCAGGTCGAAGGCGTCGATCCGTCCCCCGACTTCTCCACGCACGTCTACCTCCTCAAGGACAAGGGCAGTTCGTGGACGCTGATCGACTCGGGCCTCCCCGGCGCGCATGCCGCGATCCTCGCCTATCTCGCGAAGATCAAGGTCGAGCCGACGTCGGTGAAGCGGATCCTCCTCACCCACCTCCACCGCGACCACACGGGGTCGCTGAAGGCGCTCGCCGCGCAGACGAAGGCCCGCACCTTCGCGCATTGGATCGAGGCGGCGTACATCGCCTGCGATCCGAAGTACGACGGGCCGGGTACCCCGCCCGCGGAGCCGTTCGCCGTTGACGAGCGGCTCAAGGACGGCGACCCGATCGACGCCGCGGGGGGTCTCGTCGCGTACCACACGCCGGGCCACACCCCGGGGCACACGGCGTACTATCAGCCCGAGCGCAAGCTGCTGTTCAGCGGAGACCTGTTCTTCGCGCTGGGAGGGAAGCTGGCGTTGACGCCGCCCGACTTCACCCACCACACCCCGACGGCGGTGATCTCGGCCCGTCGGGTCGCGCAGCTGTCGATCGACGGGCTGATGACGTACCACGGAGGCCCGGTCACCGCGAACGCCGGCGCGTCGCTGCGGTCGCTCGTCCAGAGCCTCAAGTAGGCGGCGGAGGGCGCCGGGGGACCGCCCCCGGCGCGGGCGAGTGGGACTGGCCAGATTTGAACTGGCGTCTCGGAGTCCCGAACCCCGAAGGATGGACCAAGCTACCCCACAGTCCCGGACGAGGGGCGTCCACCCCGCCTCGGTATTTGAACGTGCGCGGGGGCGGCGTTTCACGACCTCTCCGGGGATGCCAACCGCCCGTCCGGCGGTATCGGGGCGTCGATGACCGGTTCCGCCGCCGGCGCTCCGCCGCTGCCGGGCGTCTCCCCGATGGAGTCGCTGACGTGGAGCGTCCCGGGGCTCGAGGAGGACCCGAGCCTCTGCCTTCGGTGCCGGTCGGCGCAGCTGCTCTGCGGGAAGCCGATCTGCCCGATCCTGCTCAAGTACCGCGCCTTCGAGCGGACGCTCCCGATGGTCCCCGGAACGGAGCTCGACGGCAGCTCGCCGCCGGGGTTGTTCGTGGGCCGGTTCGGCTACCCCAGCGTCTCCGCCGGACCGCTCCTGAGCCCGCAGCCGGACGCCCCGGAGCTGCTCGACACCCCCGAGGAGTGGGTCGGCCGGTCGGTCGAGGAAGTCGTCGGCTTCCGCACCGGCCTCGTGCGGGGGACGTTCCGCCTCCGGGTCACCGATGCCGAGCGGCCGATCCCGTGGCTCGAGGAGCTCCAGCTGCTCGGACTCGCGGCCGGTACGGTCGACTCTGAGGCGACGTTCCGGCGCCCGCCCCGGGGCCACCTCGCCCTCTCCGACTCGACCCCTCCGTTCGGGCCGTCGGCCCCGATCGAGCGGGTCCACCTCGACGTCCGTCGGCTCGACCCCCACCTGGACCGGCTCTCCTCGGACGTCCATGCGAACGCCCGGGTGGCGGTCGGGGAGCTGTACACCCGCGGGGTGCGGGTCAGCCGGATCCAGCGGGCGTTCAGCGTCGGGACGCTCGGCCGGCGCGGTCGGCGTCGCCTCGTCCCGACGCGGTGGAGCATCACCGCGGTCGACGACCTCCTCTCGAAGCAGAACGTGGAGCGGGTGAAGCAGCTCCCCGAGCTGTCGGAGATCACCGTCCACCGCTTGACCGCGCTCGACAACCGGTGGGTGATCGTGCTGCTGCCCGGACCGTACCGGTACGAATCGATCGAGGCCTGGTACCCGAACACGCTCTGGAACCCGAGCCCGACCTCGATCGTCGTGATCGGCGATCACGAGGGGTACGACGGGCGGACGACGTACGCTTCGATCGGCGGCTGCTACTACGCGGCGCGGTTGGCCGTCAGCGAGGCGCTCCTTCGGGAAGGACGGCAGGCCGGGGTCGTCGTGCTGCGCGAGGTCCATCCCGGCGAGATCCTCCCGCTCGGCGTCTGGAACGTCCGGGAGCACGTGCGGGCGGCGCTCCGACGGCCGCCGGAGCGGCTGGCGGCGCTCTCCGACCTCGCCGAGGTGATCCGGAGCTCCTTCGCCATCCCGCTCGAACACTGGTGGCGAGCGAGCGCGGTGCTCCACGACGCCCGGACCCAGCGTCGGCTCGACGAGTGGAACTGACCGCGCGCGCGTCCGGCTACTTCGCGAACGGCGCGCCGCACTTGCCGCAGAACGAGTCGGTGCCGACGCGGGGGGCCCCGCACGCCGGGCACGCCGCGCCGGCCCGGGGCCGGCCGCACCCCCG
>JASHXM010000037.1 GCA_030043545.1 Thermoplasmata archaeon
CCAGGCGGCCGCCGACGCCGTCGCGACGGCCGCGTGACGGTCGTCGAGGTCGGGCCCGTCGGGCGCCGAGTACCACCACCGCCGCGCGGCGAACACCCCCGTCCGCCCGTCCCCCTGCCAGAACGTCTGGGTCGCGAACGATCCCCGGTCCCCGACGAGCGCGGACGCGGTCGGAGGATCCCCGAGGAGCTCGGGAGAGGGGGGGACGGTCCGGTCGACCGCGAGCGCCGTCCCGTACCGGGGGTCCGGGCCCTCCGGGGCTCCGTCCGCCGCGAGCGGCCGTGCGGCGGGGGTCCAGCAGCCGCCGAGCCCCGGCGTCGCCGCCACGACGCGAAGCACGGACGCGGGCCGGACGACGATCCACGGCTCGCTGGCCGCGGAGTCGGCGAGGAACTGGACGAGGGCGGGGGTCGGGGAGGCGGTCACCGATTCCGCGAGCGCGCGGAGCCACCGACGCTGGGTCGGCTCGGGGCCGACGCATCGGCCCGCCGCGGTGAGGGGTCTCACGGGCCGGCTCCGGTCGGTCGCGGTCGGTTCGTTCGGCGTCGAACAGGTTGGCGCGGCGTGCGGGTGCTCCCGCCAGTTTCGTTCACGGTCGCTCCGAGTCGACCTCGGGGCCGCTCGGCCGATCCGGGGGCCGGCGGGGCGTCCGCCCGGGCGCGGGGCGGTACGGCCGATCGGCCGGTTCGGGGACGGTCAGGCGACGAGGCACCGGGCACCGCGGCGGAGACAGGCTCCGCGGGGGGCCGGCGGTCCGCGGGGTCGGTCGCGAGCGAGGGGCGCAAACGCGAACGGAAGGGGCTCCTGGGTCCACGTTCGGCGCGCGTCGGGCGATCGAAGGCGCGGCATCGAGGTCGGCGCCGACGAGATCACGGAGAGGCAACCCGTCCCGCTACCGGCGGAAGGTGAGCGATGGTCCCGGGACGGGAAGGCCCCTCGCACGCCCGAGGCACGGTGCTGCCTCCTTGCGGCGATGTTGGGGGGTCTTCCCTGGGGTGGTTACGAACGTA
Organism: Thermoplasmata archaeon; assembly: GCA_030043545.1. Taxonomy (GTDB): domain Archaea; phylum Thermoplasmatota; class Thermoplasmata; order Lutacidiplasmatales; family UBA184; genus Lutacidiplasma. The sequence continues at coordinate 1,011 of JASHXM010000037.1, forward strand.
CCAGGCCGGCCACTCTATTTGAGGGCCGGACGGGGGGGTAGTGAAACGGTCCGGCGGACCGCCGTCCCCCGACCTAACGAGCGGTCCGCGGTTCCGGTTCGCCGACGAGGATCCGGGGCAGCTCGCCCTGGATCACCGGCGGCCGTCGGGCCGCGGCGGCGGTCCGGCTCGCGGCGCGGCGGGGCAGCAGCCACCGCTCGCCCCACTGCCGCAGCTCGCGGGCGGCCGGCGCGAGACCGAGACCCATCTCGGTGAGCGAATAGACGACCGAGAACGGCCGGGTGCTCACGACCGTCCGCTGGACCACGCCCTGCCCCTCGAGGAACTTCAACGTGGCGCTGAGCGTCTTGGCATTGAGCCGGGGGTTCGACTTCAGGATCTCGCTGAACCGCTGCGGGCCCTCGAGCAGCCGGTGGACGATGGCGAGCCGCCACTCGGTCCCGATCACGCCGACCGCGGCGAGCACCGGGCAGATCGACCGACCCTCGGCCGAGTCGCACGACTCCGCGAGTTCGCCGGGCTCGCCGGCGCGCCGCTCACGATCGGGGGCCATCGAACTCCACCTCCGGGAGACGCCGGACGGATTTATAGTTACGGGTATATAGCAAGTAACCTACGGTAACTCGGCACCGTTCACTCGAGCGCCGGCCCGCGCCGCTCCGCGGCGTACGTTTTCTCTCGGCCCGCCCGTTGCGCTGCGTGACCGTCCGCCGGCGCGACGTGGAGCTGTCCGTCGAGCGAGCGGTCGGCCCTCCCGCGGCGCCGGGAACCGTGGCGCGGCTCACCGTCCGGCTCGAGCCGCCGGCGGACGGGGGCCCGCCGGACGCCGCCGAGCTCAAGTCCGTCCTCGAGGAGCTCGTCGCGGAGCTCGACGCCGTCGTCGGGGTCCCGCTCGCCGGCGCCCCCGCGGCGCGCCCGGACCGGGAGCTCGAGGAGCTCGTGGAGACGTACCGCCCGCGACAACGCGAGCTCGTCGATCTGCTCCTCGCGGACGGCGAGATCACGGGGACCGAGCACGCCCGGCTCCTCCGGGCCGTGCCGGAGACGTCGCGCCCGGCGCCGGCTCCTCGGCTGGTCGCCCCCGCCGGTCCAATCGCCGCCGCGCCGGTCGCCACCGACAGCTCCCCGACCCCGGTCCGCCCGGTCGAGTCGCTGCTCGCCGAGTACCAGATCGCCTCGCTGCGTCAGGCGGGCGCGGTCCGCGCTCGCCGCCAGATCTCGTTCGCCGAGTACATGGCCCTCAAGCGGCATTTCGAACGGCCCGGCGGACCGGACGCCGCCGCGCCGCGCTAAGCGCCCGGTCCGGCCCCCCCGCCGGGGACGAGGGCAGCGGCGAGCACGCCCACGTCCGTGATCCCGGGCTGCATCGCCAGCCGTCGCGGACCGCGACCGACGTCGCCGGCCGTTCGGTCGGTCGGCGCCCCGACGATCCCGCCTCCGGACCGATCGCGCTCGGAGACCGGACCCGAGGTGCGGAACACCCCGATGCACATCTCCCGCCGCCTCAGTCGCGCGGCGGCGCGCTCGAGGAACGCGTCCACGGCCGGTCCTTCGTCGGGCCCCTCCGGCAGGTCGAAGGTCAGGGAGGCGAACGCGGCGAGCCCCTTCGACATCCGGTCCGCGCCGGGCCGGACCGCCTGGACGAGCGCCTCGACGAGCCCGTCGAACCGGTCGGCCGCCGGCACCGGAGCGTCCCGGAGCTGGAGCTCGGCGAGGCGCGCGGTCCATCCGCGGTCGAACGCGGTGTCCGCCGCCGCGCGGACCGCATCGCTCGGGCCGGCGACGACGACCGGACGACGCGCCGTCGGCGGGAGCGCGCGAGCCACGGACGGGTCGGGGGCGAGGGCGTC
>JASHXM010000038.1 GCA_030043545.1 Thermoplasmata archaeon
ACCCGGGCGGCGTAGTCGACCGCGTAGAGACTCTCGCGGCCCCCCTTCTTGGCGACCGCGTCGCCCCGGGGGTACGCCCAGACGATCACCGGCATGCCGAGCCGCTCGGCGTCGCGGCGGACCTGCTGGAACTGGAGGAAGTCGCGATCCTGGGCCGGGGATCCGACGTACACCGTGTAGCCGACGGCGTCCGCGCCGAGGCGGACCGCGTCCTCCACCGTCCCGGTGAGGCCGCTGAACGCCTGGGCGTCGGAGGGGATCCCGGTCTTCCCATTGAGCTTGAGGATCAGCGGAACGTCGCCTGCGAACTCGGTGAAGTACTTCTCCGCGAGGCCGATGTGCAGCGCGATCGCGCTGAAGTTCCCGTCCCGAGCGAGCGTGTACTGGTAGCGGGGGTCGAGGGAGGCTGGGTTCGCAAAGAAGTCGGCGGGTCCGTGCTCGAGCCCCTGGTCGATCGGCAGCACGAGCAACGTCCCGCCGCCCGGCCCGTGGTCGTAGAGGAGGCGGCGAAGTCGCGTCCGTTTCCCCGGCGAGAGCCCGAGCGAGCTGAGCGGCGGCCGAAGCGCCCGCTCCGGGCGTTCCCGGGATGCTCCACCGGCGGTCGACGCGACGCCCGAGCCCATCGTTCGATGCCCCGGCCGCGCACCGGAGTCCGCGATTTAATGGTTGGTCCCCCCGGCCGGCCACCCGTCGCCCACCGTCGTCTTCGAACGCTTTATCGGCCGGCGCCGCGATTCCCGACCGCCCCGAGGGAGACCCGCAATCCCGATGCGACCGCAGGTCATCCTCGTCGCAACCCTGCTCCTCAACGCCGCCCTGTTCACCCTCAACTGGACCGTCGCCGTCGCCTCGGGCAGTCGGGTCGTCCTCGCGGAGGCGATCTACGCGATCACCGACCTCATCGGCAGCGCGCTCCTGATCGGCGGGCTCTACCTCTCCCAACGCCCGCCGGACTACCAGCACCCGTTCGGATTCGGCAAGGAGCGGTTCTTCTGGGCGTTCGTCTCGATCGTCGTCACGTTCACGACGACCGGGATGGTCGCCCTCATCACCGGGATCGAGCAGGCGACCGCGCCCCACGTGGTGACCCACCTGGGCGAGTCGGTGCTCGTGATCTCCGCGACGCTCGGCGTCAGCCTGATCGGGATCTGGGTGACGTTGCGGGAGCTGCGCCAGTCCCAGGAGACGATCCAGACGCTCCTCGAGTCGGCGCACGAGGGGCTCAAGTCGATCTTCTTCCAGGACCTGGTCGCGATCGTCGGGGCGATCGTCGCGCTCGGCGGGATCCTCGTCGTCTACCGGACCCACGACTACGCCGCCGACGGGATCACGGCGATGGTCGAGGGGTTCCTCCTGGTCGCGACCGGGTTCGTGCTGACCGCCGAGAGCCGCGGCTATCTCGTCGGCCGCGCCCTGGAGCCGGACGTCGCGCGCGCGATGCTGTCGCTCGTGGAGCGCGACCCGCGGGTCGCGCGCGTTCGGTCGGCCCAGTCGATGCAGCTCGGACCCGACGACGCGCTGATCGCGTTGCGGATCAACTTCCAGGACGGCCTCACCACCGACCAGTTGGAAGCGGCGATCGACCAGGTCGGCCACGCGCTCCGAACGACCTACCCGATCCTTCGGCACATCATCATCGAGCCGGAGTCGTAGGCGTCGGGGCCCGCCCCCACTGGAGCGCGGTCAGGACGACGAGCGTCACGGCGATCCCCCCGAAGAACGGGTACAGCCCCGGGTCGCCGAACGCCGCAACGAGCCCGCCGGCCGCGGCGAGCCCGACCGCCATCCCGAGCGAGATCATGAACGAGTAGATCGCCATCGTAGTGGCGCGGCTGATCTCCTCCGCCACGTCGGCGAGCGCCGCCAGCGCGGCTGGCCCGTAGGCGAGCGCCGGCAGGATCGACACCCCGATCCCCGCGACGAGCGGGAGCGCGGGTCCGAAGGCGATCGCGAGCGAGGCGAGGAGGAGGAGCGAGACGAAGCCGGCCGCCCCCACCGACATCAGCGCCCGTCGGCCGAACCGGTCCGCGGCCCGTCCGTACAGGGGCTGCGTGACGACGAGCGCCGCCCCGCCCCCGGCGATCGCGAGCGCCACGTAGCGAGGCGCCAGCCCCGCTCCGATCGCCGCGGGGGCGAGGAAGACGAGCGCGGCGCCGATCAACGCGTAGATCGCCGTCCACGGGAGGGTGACGAGCAGGACGCGAGCGCGGAAGGCGCGCCGGAGCAGGTCGGTCACCGGCGACCGGGCGGATCGCCCGGCGGACCGGGAGCCGCGGACGAGGACCGAGGCGATCGCGATCCCGGCGAGCAGCGCCGCCGCGCCGGCGACGAACGTCGCGCCGAGCGAAGCGTTGGGGATCGCGGCGAGCATCCAGAAGCCGAAGGCGAAGCCGCCGACCCAGCCAGAGAGGTTCACCGCGTCGAACCGGCCCATCTCGAAACCGCGCTCGCCCGCCCCCGACCGGTCGGCGATCACGGCGAGGCTCGACGCGAGGATCGCGCCGCTCGCGATCCCGAAGATGAAGTTCGCGGCTCCGAGCGCGACCGGCGACCGGGTCGTCGCGACGAACACGAAGACGACCGCGGCGGCGGCCATCCCCGCGAACAGGACCCGATACCGCCCCCAGCGGTCCGCCGCGGCACCGGACAGGAGGACGGTCGCGAACTCCCCGAGCGGGGCCATCGCGCTGACGACGCCCGCGGTGCCGAACTGCTGGGCGGAGAGCCCGCTCGAGTGTCCGGTCACGTAGCTCGCGAAGACCGCGACCGTGATCCCGAAGGCGAAGCGGACGTAGAACGTGGCGGAGAAGACCGCGAGGAGCGGCCGGGCGGCGTCGGCCGGGAGCGGCGACTCCGCGGTTCCCGGTCCCGCGGCGGTCACGCGGGGGGCGCCCGGGTCTCGATCAGCTCGATCCAGACGTCGTTCGGGTCGAGGACAAACGCGATCCGGCCCGATCCACCGGCGAGTCGGTACGGCTCCTTCGCGACCCGGACCCCGCGGCGCCGGGCCGCGTCGAGCCAGGCGTCCAGGTCGGCGACCTCGAACGCCAGGTGGTCGAGCTGTTCCCCCGCATCGAACGCCTCCTTCCCGTCCCAGTGGGTGAGCTCGATCCGGGCCCCGCTCGCCGGGTCCCGCACGAACGCGATCTCGGCGTGGTTCTCGGGGATCGTTCGGCGGCGTTCGAACTCGAGCCCCAGCACGTCGGTGTAGAACGCGATCGACTCGTCCATCCGGCGCACGGTGATCGACGTGTGGAGGAACCGCATCGGCGGATACGACGGGGCTCCGCCTACAAAAGGCGCCCGGCCCAACGGCGGCCTACGGGTGCCCGAAGACGACCCGGACGGGCGGGGCCCCGGCGTTGCCGCGGCCGTCGACCCGCACGAACCCGACGCGCTCGAACTGGACGATGTCGCGGGGCCGAGCCGAGCCGAGCGCGGCTTCGGCGACCCCGGAGGCGTGCTCCCCGTCGATCCCGAGCAGGTCGACCGGGACCGCCCCATCCCCCCCGACCCACTGCAGCCGTGGGAGGCGGCGGTTCTCCCGGCTCGTGAACTCGGCGCGCAGCCGGTCTCCGTCCGGGGCCGCGGTCGGGAGTCGGACGTTGACGAGGTCCTTGAGTCGGATCT